>JBBSUU010000270.1:0-4818 GCA_038234115.1 Mycobacteriales bacterium | reverse complement strand
CGGCGACGTACCAACCTTCCGATACCACCGCGTTCGTACCCGGGACGGAACTCGGATTGAACGAGTTCAACGTGCTGGTGCTCCAGGTCAACACCTTGTCGTCCAGCCGTTCGCCGTCCAGGGTGATGGCCACTTCCTTTACTTCCGTGGACAGTGTGTAGACCAGTTGCGCGGCCAGGGCGCGACGGGTTGCGGTGGTGAGCTGCGGTGCACCGGGCTGGTCGGCGTGGTAGGTGAGGTCGACCTGCAGCGCACCCTCCTTACTGACAGTGACATTTTTGGCCAAGGTGACCCATCGGAAATCGCTCCGCACGGCCGGTTTCAAAAAAGCACTCGGGCCGTTGAGAAGTTTGTCCACCAGCACATCGGCGATCAACTCCGGCTCGCGGTTCACATTGACTATCCAACGACGATCCGGGACCACGAGGGAATCGGTGTGATCCAAGAAATAGATCTCCCGTGAGGTGTAGGCAATTCGAAAATCTTCCGACCGCAGGATCAGTTCCGTCGGCAATTCGTTGATGCGCCACTGACCGTTTTCCTGCACCAGGGTGAACGAGCCTCGATAGTCACCGCGTTGGGTGGGAATATAGGCACCGTCGACATCGAGATAGGAGTCGGTTTGCCCGGACAGGTTGATCTTCTCCGGTGTTTTTGCATCCACAAGGATCCGGGGGCTGCCGACGAGGATCATCACTTCGGTCGGGGTGTCGGCCGACTGCCAGCGGGTGCTCGCCGCCGAAGTGAGAAATGCGCGGGCGGCGGTGAGTCGCTGGTCCTGGTCGATCCCCCGCATGGCGCTGACGAAACCCCGGACCACCTCCAAAGGGCTCAGATCCGCCGCCACAGCGGACTCGACAGCCACCGCACCGGGTTCGGCAATCCTGGTGTAGTCGACCGGCGCACCGGTCGAGGGCACACCGGAACAGGAAGCAACCAGCAGGGCCACCACCAGCGCAAGTGCGGCCCCGAACTTCCGCCGTCGACGATTCATCGTGATCCCTCCGACGGGCCTGCGAGATCGGCCCCGATCGCTTCGTCCTGGGCTGACTCGACCGTCACTGAATCGGCGCTGGCTGAATCTGCTCTGACTGACTCAGCCGTCGCCGAATCGGCGCTGGCTGACTCAGCCGTGGCCGCATCGGCACCGGCTGCATCGACACTGGCTGCATCGCGCGCAACGGTCGGGACCGAGCGGTGGCTCACGGCGGAAGCCGGTTGCTCCGGTTCACGGCCGGCCGCCGGAATGGACATGGTGATCCCGGACAGCGCCGTCCCGGACATGTTCACACCGGACATCGTGAAGCCACTGTCGAACGGGTAGTGGTAGCTCTGCACATCTGTGCTGTATCTGGTGTGGGATTCATCGGTGCTGGTGATGCCGTGTTCTTCGGGCTCGAGTGGGAGCGGGGACTCGGTCAACAGGGTGCCGCTCTGCCGCGGCAGCGTCAGTCGGAACCGAGACCCCAGCCCGGGGTGGCCATAGGCCTGCAACCAGCCCCCATGCAATTTGGCATCCTCCATCGCAATGGCCAACCCGAGACCGGTTCCGCCGGTCTGCCGTTGGCGCGACGGGTCCGCGCGCCAGAATCTGTTGAACACCAGGCCGGCTTCACCGGGGTTCAAACCCACTCCTTCGTCAGTGACGGATACCGCCACCGCATCTGCATCGGCCGCCAACTGAACACGCACCGGCCGCCCTTCGGCATGGTCAACCGCGTTGGCCAGCAGATTTCGTAGAATCCGCTCGATCCGCCGGGAATCGATCTCGGCGCGGATCGCGACCTCGGGGAGTTCGGTGATGACCTCCACTCCGGCGGTATCGGCAATGGTCTTGACTGCCGCGACGCAGTTGGTGATCGTCGACCGCATGTCGATCGGCTTTGCGTTGAGCTCGGCCATGCCGGCGTCATACCGACTGATCTCCAACAGATCTGCCAGCAGGTCCTCGAATCTGTCCAGTTCGTCGACCATCAATTCGGTCGAGCGCAATAAGTAGGGCGGTAGATCTTCCCGGGCGTCGTACAGCAGGTCGGCCGCCATTCGAACGGTGGTCAACGGTGTCCGCAATTCGTGCGATACGTCGGAGGTGAATCGTCGTTGGAGCCCGCCGAACTCCTCCAACTGCCTGATCTGAGCCTTGATCGCCTCGGCCATACCGTTGAAAGATTTGGCCAATTGAGATATTTCGATGGCCCCCTCCACCGGCATCCGCTCGTCCAGGGCGCCGGCGGCCAACCGCCCGGCGGCCGCCGAAGCACGCTGCACCGGGCGAACCACCTGGTGCGCGATGAGCGCGGCAATACCGCTGAGCAACAGGGCCAGAACACCGCCGCCGACCAGCATCAGATTCTGGACCACCGCCACCGAACTGGCCTCGGCCGTCAGCGGATAGATCAGGTAGAGCTCGAAGCTGGTATCGCCGCGGGCCGCAACCGGAATTCCCACCACCAGGGCGGGGACCGCCGCACCACCGCGCACCACCGAGGTGTACTGCGAGGCCAGGATGCCCTGACTGATGTGTTCCCGCAGCGCAGCCGGGATGTCAGCGGCATAATCACCGGCATCGACCCGGTTCAGCAGCCCGCGGGTGGAGATCAGAACCGACTCGTAAACACCGGCGGTGGAGCCCTGGCTGCCGCTTCCCCCGGAATTGATTGAAGACAAATCGGCGAGAGTGAGTTTCATCTTTGCCAGCAAAATACTGGGATTTGCATCCGCCCCGGACAGGGCATCGGAAACTCGGGGCCGGAGGCTGATGATCTCCGAGATGGCGGCATCTCGTTTGTTCTCCAGCAACCGACTGGTGATCTGTCCCAGAAGTACCACCCCGAGCACCGCGATCACCACGGTCGACAGGATCAGGGTCGCGACGATGACCCGGAGGCGGAGCGACCTGACCGCGAACTGCAGGAAAAGTCGGAACTGGCGACGGGAGATGGCTGCGCGGGATATGCCTGCGGGCAGCGCTTCCTGCTCACCGGCCGAGCGGTGGGACCGCCAACCGCTCCATTGCCGATCATCGGCGGCCGCGGCCTCAGCAAGGACAGCATCGATATCGATCGGCCCGGTGGGCAGATCGTCGAAGTCATCCGGCGGGAGTGGTCTTGTCATCATTGACCATTATCCGGTGCGTCGGCCCGATACCTTGCCGGGACTGCCACGCCGGAACCGGCGAGTTCGATCTGGCGAGTCCGATCTTGCGAGGGCGATCTGGCGAGGGCGGGGCGCCGTCCTGATTACCGAGCGCTGCGGCGCGGGTTACAGCGCGCCGGCCTTATAGCCGACGCCTCGTACCGTGAGCACCACTTCGGGTCGCTCCGGGTCTTTTTCGATCTTGGACCGCAGGCGCTGGACGTGGACGTTGACCAATCGGGTGTCGGCCGCATGTCGATAACCCCAGACCTGCTCGAGCAGCACTTCACGGGTGAAAACCTGACGCGGCTTGCGGGCGAGAGCCACCAGGAGATCGAACTCCAGCGGAGTCAGCGCGATCTGCTCGCCCTCCCTGGTGACCTGGTGACCCGGTACGTCGATATCGATGTCGGCGACCCGCAGACGCTCGGCCGCACCCACATCGGTGCGACGCAGTCGGGCGCGAATGCGGGCAATCAATTCCTTGGGCTTGAACGGCTTCATCACGTAGTCGTCAGCACCGGCTTCCAGACCGAGTACCACGTCGACGGTGTCGGTCTTGGCGGTCAGCATGATGATCGGGATCCCTGATTCGGCCCTGATCTCTTTGCAGACCTCGAGTCCGGACATGCCGGGGAGCATCAGGTCCAGCAGGATGACATCCGGGTGGGTTTCCCGAAAGACCTCGAGGGCCTTGGCCCCATCCCGAACCACTGCGGTCTCGAAGCCCTCACCCCGGAGCACAATAGTCAGCATTTCGGCCAACGCTGGGTCATCATCCACAACCAAAATCCGCGATCTCATGGTCTTATCGTGTCATCTGTTGGACCATCTGCGCAGCGCAGAGCCTTTCGGGCGCGTCGATCAGGATCGTGATGCCGAGCGGCCAGAACGCAGCGGGGGTTCGGGCAACCGTGAAACTATGGGGTGGTGAGCTCCTCCCTGACCCCGCATCCGGCTGCAAAACGCACCGATCACCTGGGCGCCCCCTGGCCCGGACTGATCCCGCTGCGCCCCCTGGGCATCAGCGAAATCCTATCGGCTGCAGTAACTTTGGTTCGTCATCATGCCGCAGTGCTGTGCCCGGTGGCATTCGCTTTCGCCCTCGTCGGGTCGGGGGCAAGTGTTGCCGTCCTGGCGGGGCTACCCGATCCGGGCGCCTATTTTTCCAGCGCGTGGTTGGAAGATGTTTCGGCCGGTAAAACTATGTCCATTCCGTCCGCAGTGTTATGGCCGGCGGTGATTTCGTCGTTGATATCGTTGGCCGCCATCGCCGCCGTCTCCGGTCTGGCCACTGTTTTCGCCACCGAGGCGGCCTTGGGCCGACGTGCCGATGCTGCCACCTTCCGTTCCAGGGTGGGGGGTAGGTGGTGGGTCCTGGTTTCGATTTGCGTGGTCACCGCGGTACTTGTCTTCGCCGGTTTCATGTTCCTGATCGTTCCCGGAATCATCCTGTATCTGGCTTTGCTGTTGGCGGTGCCCGCTGCCGTGATGGAGAAATTGCCGCTGGGCCAGGCGCTGCGCCGGTCAACTCGGCTTGGTAAGGGCCTGCTGGTCCGGATGTTGGGTGCGGTTGCGGTTACCACCATTGTCGGCACCCTCGTGGGATCACTGATTGGTACCGCGCTGCCCATTCCGACCGATATCTCCGGATTACTCCTGACCATGGGTGTCTCGGCCGTG
>JBBSUU010000269.1:0-4832 GCA_038234115.1 Mycobacteriales bacterium | reverse complement strand
GAAGCGCCGGTGCCGGCAATGGTGATGCGTCCCGGCACCACCCATGGACCGCTGAAATCCCTTGAGCCATAACCTTTCAGGTTTAAAACTCCGCTCCCCTGCGGGGACGGCTGAGCAGAGTTTGGCTGGGGCCAAGGGGGGTAGGGAGCCGCCTGCGAAGTCGCGGTGTTGCCGATCGGTGGGTAAAAATCTGCGCCGGCCATAGCATGCAGATCTTGGCCCCCGACAAAGATGCCGGGAAGATCTACCAACACCACATTAAGTTCTGACCTGGTCCGAGCCGAGATTGCCACTGCTGATCGATCGCTGTACTCGGCCAGGGTGATCATCCCGCGACCGATTGCCTTCTCCAACAGGGCCAGCACATGGGTGCGTTCGGCATCGGAAACTCGCAGATCGCGCGGGCTGATACTGGCACCGGTCATCAGCCGAGGATACCGCTTGGATCAGATGCCGCTGAGCAAACCCACGGCAGCCATCGAGACGGTGACCCACTCACTGGTGCCCCGGCGCCAGATCCCAGGAATGACAGTTCCATCCGGTTTCCGGCGATCCATCCATCACAATCACGCCCGTGTTCACCAGATAGTTGGCCAGTGCGAACTCCGCGTCAATATTCGATGATCGAGCAACCGCCCAGAGCCGAAGAATCCCACCATGGCTGACGATGGTCACCACCTTCGGCGGATCCGGCGCTGCCGCGATATCGGCAATCTCGGCATCGAATCGTTCCAGAATTTCCGTCCCGGATTCACCGCCTGGCATGGATACTTCGAGTTCGCCGAGGATCCACTCCTTCAATGTCTGAACAAAGTGCTGCACCGAGGCCGGATCCGCCTTGCCCTCCAGGTCGCCGACGAAGAACTCACGGAATCCATCCCGGATTTGGACCGGCATTCCACGATCGGTCGCCAGTGGTGCTGCGGTGAGTTGGGAGCGGGTCTGGGTGGAGGCGTAGATGGCGTCGAACTCGGTGTCGGCAAAACGCTCGACGAGGGCGGCGGCCTGGAATGTACCGCGGTCGGTCAAATTTGGACCGGGCACCGCGGTATCGAGTTCTCCTCGAACATTGGCCGGTGTCTCACCGTGCCTGATCAGAATCAGTCGCATGAGGTGGCGCCCCCCTGCCGAATGGATTCGACGAACCGATCTGCTGCGGCGAAGGCGGCCGCGGCGGCGTAGGGCGGCGGCGGCGGCGATTCACCGACCGCCCGTGGGTATGACCCGAGGAATCGCAGGTCCGCCGACCGGCGGTGAATTGCCCGCACGGCATCGGCCATCGCCGGCTCATCCAGATGACCATCGGCGTCGAGCAAGAAAAAATACTCACCGATGCGAGACCGGGCCGGCCGGGACTCCAGTCTTGTCAGATTGATCCCACGACCAGCGAATTCGGCCAGAATTGCCAGCAGGGTGCCAGGCTGGTTGTCGACGAAAACGACCAAGGATGTCCGGTCGTTGCCGGTCGCCGGTCGCACAAGAGCCGGCAATGACAGCAATACGAACCTGGTGACGGCGCCATGAACCTCACCGATATCTGCCGCGAGCGACGCCAGGCCGTATCGGCGGCCGGCGGCCGGCGATGCCGCGGCAGCGTCCAGGTCACCGGCGAGCACGGCCGCGGCCGCGGCCGCTGTCGAGGAATAGACGACACTTTCCACCGCCGGTAACTCGGTGGCGACATACGTCCTGATCTGGGCGTGACCGTGTGGATGGGAGCCGATGGTACGGATATCACCGATGACGGTGCCCGGCCGGGTCAGAAGATCAAATTGCACCTGGACATATGCCTCCGCGGTAATCCACAGCGGGTCGCCATGAGTGAGTTCATCCAGCGTCAACGGCACCGAACCCTCGACGGAATTCTCCAATGGCACGCAGGCTGCATCAACCCGTCCGGCCCGCAGATCAGCGATGGCCGCCGCCACGCCGGCCGCCGGAAACAGGTGCGCATTACCCCCGCCCGCTCGGTGGTGCTCAAGAAGGGACTGCGCCGCTTGTTCGGTAAAAGTCCCTTCGGGTCCGAGGTAAGCCCAGCGCGCAGTCACATCAGTCAGGCTATCTTCCGGCACTCCACGCAGATTCCCAGACCCCTCACAGACGCAACCTTCTAGGCTGGTGGCGCCATGACTAAACCGCATCCCTTCGCACCCAACGCCGCCGAGGAATTCATTCCCCGGCCGGATACCCCTCGTTCTATCAAATTCGAGCTAGTGTTGGTCTTCGCAATCACGCTGGGAGCCAGCGGGTTGCGTGCGCTGATCCGGCTGATCGAAGCGGCCTTGAAACCGGCACCGATCGCCAGCCAACAGGTGTCGATCGTGCAACCGCAGGCCACTGCGTCCCTCACGGATCTGGCGCTGCAATTGGTCAGCATCATGGTCGGAATCGGGTGGGGCGGGCTCGGCCTCTACCTGCTCTGGCGCTCCGGTTTCACGCTCTCGCGGCGGCTGGGGCTGGACTTTAAAAAACCAGGTCGAGACGTGTTGGGCGCATTGACCTTGGCAGCGGCGGTTGGTATTCCCGGGATCGCATTTTATGTGATCGCCTATCGCCTCGGCGCGAACCTGGAGGTGCTACCGGCAACGCTCAACGATGCCTGGTGGACCGTCCCGGTACTGGTACTTGCTGCGTTCGAGAATGGCTTTCTCGAGGAAGTCCTCGTGGTTGGCTACTTTTTGACCCGCCTCAGGCAGCTGCAGATCAACCCCTGGGTGGCGCTGTTGATGTCGGCGGTGCTGCGCGGATCCTACCACCTCTATCAGGGCTGGGGACAGGCCTTGGGCAACATGATCATGGGACTGGTTTTCGGATACGCCTGGCTGCGCTGGCGCCGACTGTGGCCGTTGGTGCTCGCGCACACGTTGATGGATGTGGTCGCCTTCGTCGGCTACTCGACCTTCACCGTCTGGTTCACGAGTCTGCTCGGTTGAATTCAGGGTCAGCGGAGGGTGAACTGCCGCCCGAAAATTCCGTCACGGGCCCGTCGCTCGGCGGCCGTCAAGGGTTCGGTCGCAGCCAGTGCCCGGTCCAGCCGATCACCGAAAGCAACCGTCGGGGCCTCCCACTCACTCGGGTGCGCCTCCCGATCCAGATCCCAGACCGGAACCAGGCGGCCATGCGCTCGGAACGATCCGACGTACCGGGTCCCCTCACCCAGGTCGAGTTCACCGGCAACCGACAGTCGTGCCAGCGCGGCCATCAGGTCGGCCTCTTCTTCCGGTCGAACCCAGCGCAGGTGGGCCTTTTCACCGGCATCAACCCAGTAGGCCCCTGGTAGATCGGCGATCCGGGAGGTCGGCATGATCGCCGCGTTGGCCCGATCCAGCGAGACCGCCACTTCTGATCCCGGCACGACCTCGGTTTCCAGCCACCAGGCGAAATCAGGGTGCACGGTGATCTGCAGCGGTTCATCCACGATGAGGTCACCCAGGCGCAGGCCGAGGGTGGCCCGCCCCACGACCGACAGCACGCTCGACGGTTCGGCCGCCAGTGCCCATTCCAGCGCCGCCGCCAGATCTCGGGAGAGGTCACCGGAATGCGTCTGCACCTGCAGGCCGAGCAGAATTGAACCATCTGACCTGGTCAAGGCTGCTGCCGCCGCCGGCAGCACCGTCCCCAGGGTGATCGACGGGGTGTCCGGACCGGCGTCTTTGAGGGTCAAGGGAGCCGTGGCCGACGGCACGAACTCACGCAGGGCGATGAGCTCGGTTTCGGCCGCCAGACCCTCGAACGGACGGGCGATGATGAGGTTGGCCGCATCGGCCGAGCCGTGGCACGCCTTGTAACGACGACCGGACCCACAGGGGCAAGGACTACGCGGATTGACGGTATCGGTCGGATTGGTCGGATCCGCAACGGGTGATGATGCGCGCTTGGAAGTTTTGTTGGCCACCGTGCCACGGTAGTGCAAAGTTCGAGGCCAATTGTCCAGCGCCACCGACAGCGGTGCTATTTCGGCAGTTCAGCGTCCACTTTGTCGCTCTGGTCGACGTCGGTTTTCGTCGGATCTGACCCTGCTGCTGCCGGCTCTGGCTCTGCTGCTGCCGGCTCTGGTTCTGGTGCTTTCGGCCGCGGCGGCAGAACCACCCAGCCGGCCAACGTCGTTTCCGTCGGCGGGCTGATCTGGGTGGCAAAGCGCCGCAGTACCAACGCGGTGAAAACAGCCACGACGGCCGCCGACAGGTCAAGAGCGATGTGCAGCTCAACGGAGTCGGCCGCCGATTGGACGCTTCGTCCAAATATTCCCCTGAGCACTACCACCAGCACCAGGGTGCCATTGACGATCCAGGCGACCCACCACCAGCTGATGATTCTCCCGGGGGAGAGCCTGGTGGCGGTTGCGCCCGGCTTTGCTCGGTCGCCATCGAAGTCGTGGCGGGAGGCAAGTCGAAGTAATCCGTCGGTCTGGGCGAGCACCTCGCCGGCCCCGTAAAGATTCCAGCCGGGTACCACCAATCGAGCGACCCTGGAAGTTGCCGATCCGGTCTGTCGAAGGCCCGCACGGGCCGCGCCGTACTCACCGGCGCGCAATACGGCCGGGATCGCCACGACGGCACAGATCAACGCCAGCGCCGCGGTCGCCAGCCCGAAAACAACTACCAACGCATCGTTGAGGTCAACCTGACTGGACAGCAGGACTTCGGTGCGACCACGCAACAGCAGCCCGAAGCGCCAGGTTTCCATCGCAGCGGCAGCCAACGCGCTCACGGCCGTTGCTCCACCCAGGAACGCGCCGACTCGCAGCGCCACCACTGGCGATAGTGGATCTGGTCGAGAATCCGCTGTGGGAGCCGGTTTCCACACGACCGGCGGAAACCCCCATCGCGGAT
>JBBSUU010000268.1:0-4840 GCA_038234115.1 Mycobacteriales bacterium | reverse complement strand
GGTCCGCAGCGGGGCCGGCATGTCCACCACAGTGGGTCCGGCGTCGCTGCGGACCGGAACCTGTTCGACCGCAGGAGGCAGGGGCGCCGGCGTGGCTGCCGCTGCTCGGAGGGCCGAACCCAGATCGCGCGCCGATGCATACCGCTGGTCTGGATTCTTGGCCATGGCGGTCAACACAACACCGTCGATCGCTGCCGGCAGATCCGTGCGACGCGCGCTGGGCCGCGGTGGCTCGGCTTTCAGATGCATCTGCATCACCTGATACAAATTCTCAGCGGGAAATGGCTTTTCCCCGGTCAGCAATTCGTAGAGCACACATCCGAGAGCGTAGATGTCCACCCGATGGTCGAAGGGTTTGGCTTCGATCTGTTCGGGAGAGGCATAGGCCAGGGTGGCCACCAGATTTCCGGTTCCGGTCAGGCTGTGACCACCGCCCTCGACCTGGGCCAAACCAAAGTCGGCAAGAAGCACCAGATCGGGATCCGCTGGATTCATATTGGCAGCCAACATGATGTTGGCCGGCTTGACATCTCGGTGCATCAGATGGTGCTGATGAGCAAACTCCAGAGCGGCAGCGGTCTCACAAACGATATGTACCACCTGCTCCAACGGCAGACCGCCGCCTGCCGAGCGACTGAGCAATTGAGAAACGTCGATCCCATCCACATATTGCATGGCAATCCACAGTTGATCCTCGAACGAACCTCGATCAAGGACCGTGACGATGTTGCGATGGAACAACTTCGCCGCCAGGTCGGCTTCGCGTTCGAAGCGCAACCGGAAACTGTTGTCCTGCACCAGAGCTACATTGAGCACCTTGAGTGCAACAAGCCGCGGAAGTCGCGGATGTCGCGCCAGATAGACCGCGCCCATGCCGCCACTGCCCAATTCTCGGACGATGGTGTAACCGGCCATCACCTCACCTTCGGCGTAGGGCACGTTGCACTCTCAGCTGGTTTGTACAGCGGGGGTCGGATCAAGCGTCATCACTGCGTTCGGTCCTAGGTAGGTAAGGGTGAAGGAAACGGTAATTGAGTAGAACTCGACCTGTTGGTTGATGCAAGGTTCTGTCTGAGTGGTGACCGTTTCGCCCTGCAGTTGTTCGATGTGACCATCGATAGAACTGCCGGACTGCAACGAACGTACCCAGTTGACGTCAACAGAGTAGCCCAGAGACTCACCGGTATCGAGGTCAATGCATTCCAGGTAATCGGTGTCGGTCGCTGACTGCGTCCACCCGCCAGTGCCTTCGATCAGGTTGTGGATCCTGCCCGATGACGAGTTCGCCACGGTGGTGCAGGCCGTGTCGCAGGTCGTGGTGACATCCCAAACCGCGTCCTGCTCGATGCCCAGTTCCTGTTGCCCGCTGCCGGTGGCGGCGGTGACAACAGAGTGGTAACTGTAGACACCGCTAAATCCCAATGCCGGATCAGCCGGCTCAACGGGAATGGTGCTGGTAGCAACCGGGCTGGTGCTGCTGGTGCTGGTGGTGCTGGCACTGGTGGTGCTGTTTCGCGTGGAGCTGACGGTGGTCCCGGACGCAGCCGGGGAGCCACTGTCAGTCAGGAGGTCCGATTCGACGGATGCCGCCACGGTGGTTATTTCCGTGTCCAATGCCTTGGGTTCCTCGCCGCCACCGAACAGGAAGACGCCGGCCACGATCAAGATGGCGACCACGGCTGCTGCCGCCGTTGCCAACACCACGGGTTTGCCGGCAGTGGACGTCCCCACCGCAGCACTGCTGCCTCCGGTCGACGGCCCGGTTGCCGAATCTTGAGCAACAGTGTTGTCCGCGACCAGGTTCACCGCGACCTCCGGCGGTTGGGCGGCGCCGGTGGTATTCGAAAGTTCGGACACGAAGTTGATGTCGGCGTTACTCGCACCGGTGCTGCCCAGACCTGTTGCCTCGGCGCCGATACCGGCCGCCGAACTCCCGGAAGTGCTCGTCACCACGGTCGCGGTGGATCCGGTGGCGGCGGCACTGCCGGCGACAGCAGTTGCCCCGAGTGCGGTTGACACCTGTGCTGCCGCCGTTACCGCGGCTGTGGTGGCGGCCACCAGGGCGGCGACCCCAGCGGTGCTGAGCCAACCGGGCCCGTAGGTCCGCTCGACCGCGTCCGTCAATTCCGACAGGAGGGTCGCGGCGTCGGGCTGGCGCTGTGCAGGATCGGCGGCCAGCGCCCGGCGCAGCACATCTTGAATTGCCGGACGCATGCCGTTCAGGTTTGGAGTTTGACGTTGTTGGACAAGGACTGTGGCGACATCCGGGCCGCCAAAAAGTGGTTCGTGCCGAAGTAAGCCGGCCACCACAACAGCTGCGGAGTACACGTCCATGGTTGGCGCCAATTGGTCGTGTTGCATCGCCTCGAGGCTGGCAAACCCGGGCGTACCACCGGCGCTGAACCGCCCCATCCGGCCTGCGAGGCCGAAGTCGATCAGCTTCGACGTGCCGCCCGCGTCAACAAGGATATTGGCCGGCGAAATGTCGCCGTGCACAATGTTTTGGCTATGGGCATGGGCCAGTCCGGCCAGGGCGCCGCGCATGATGCTCAAACTTTGCTGTGGTGTGAGTTCAGGATTGTGGCGAACGATCGTGCTCAGGCTGACCCCTTCGATCCACTCCTGCACCAGCCAGGCATCGCCCTGTTCTTCGATGAGATCATAGGCTTGGACGATGTTCTCGTGGTGCAGGTCGGCCAACGTCGTTGCTTCGGCCAGCAGTTGCGTCCATTGTGGATTCGATGGCGATCTGACCTGTTTCAGCGCCACCCCTCGTTGCAGGGCGCTGTCCCAGCCATTCCAGACCGAACCGGTAGCTGTCTCGGAAACGCGACCGAGTAATTCGAACTGCGCAATGAACATTTGAAGACCTCTTCACCTGCAAGGATGACGGCGAATCTGGACAGAAAAAGTGAGTGATGGGCTGAGCGTATTGGCGAAATGTCCGATGTCAAGGCGTGATCAATTTCCGCCGTAGCCAGACACTCAGCGTGACCAGAGCAGGTAGCCACCCACGATCAACCCGATGATCACTGCAAGTCCGATCGCCAGCACCAGGGATCTCACAGAGCGAGTCGGCGCCAGATAGATCGGCGGTTGAATCCATCGGTTCGCCGGATCCAACACATCCGGTGGCGCAAGATCCGGCCGCGCCGTCGACGGCCGCAAGGCTGCCGATTCTGACGTGGCCGAGCGGGTGGCCGGTTCTGCACCGACCCTGCCCAGTGCGGCGCACACCTGCGACGGCGTGGCCCGTCTGGCCGGATCCTTGTCCAGGGCCTGCAGCAGCACCTGGGACACCGCCGCAGGAAACTGCGGTACCCAGTGGTCAGGTGGCAACGGAGCCTGGGCAACATGTGAATCCAGGATGCCGGCCAAGGTGGTTGCAGAGTACGGCCAGTTGCCGGTGAGCAATTGATAGGCCAATATCCCGAAAGCATAGGAGTCGATCCGGGGATCAGCGCTGTCCGGATTCAGAATTTGCTCGGGCGCCAAGTAGCGGGGGGTGCCGGTTATCATCCCGCTGACGGTGTGGAAATCACTGGTGCGCTGGGACATTCGAGCCAGACCGAAGTCGCCCAGGACTGCTTGCCCGTTATCCCGGAAGAGAATATTCGAAGGTTTGACGTCCCGGTGGGTGACACCTGCCGCCGCGGCAAATGTCAGAGCATCGGCAACATCGAACAACACCTGCCGAATCCGGGGTCCATCGAGGACGTTCCGTTTGAGCTGATCATCCAGATCCCCACCCGGTAGGTATTCCATCACCAAAAAAAGATGAGCACCGCTGGCGCGCATCACATAAACCGGCACCACCGACGGATGTTTCAGGGTGGCCAGTACCCTGGCCTCCCGCTCCAGCCTGCGAATCGTGTCGGCCGAAGGCGATGAGCCAATGGATTTCACCGCTACCAGGCGATCCAAGGAAGTCTGCCTCGCCAAAAGGACCAGTCCGGTGGCCCCGCGACCGAGTACCTTGATGTATTCCAAGCCGGCAGGTAGGGCGGGAAAGCCATCAGGCAGATTGAGAACACCGCCGCTGCCGGCCATTGGGACACCCTCACCTGCAACGACAGTTGTAAAATTCGGCGCACTCGCGCAGACGTCTGGAGATTAACGGGACGGCGGTGACAGTGTCAACAACGAAGAACGCCACACCTTCTCGTGGATGGTTCCAAAACCATCCAAGCGCTTGATAGGTTGATCCCATGAGATTCGGCATCTTGACACCCATTGTCTTTCGCCCGCCAGGGCAGTTCAGTCCTTGGGAAGTATCAGCCGGCCGATCGGAACTGGTCACCGTCGCAGAGGCTGCGGATCAACTTGGGTATCACCACCTGACCTGCAGTGAACATATTGGGTTGCCCAGTCGCATGGTCAAGCGCGGTGTCACCTACTGGGACCCGCTGGCCACCCTGTCCTACCTGGCGGCTCGCACGCAGACAATCCGACTGGCCACCCATGTCTTGGTGTTGGGCTACCACCACCCACTCGACATTGCCAAGGGCTACGGCACGCTGGACCAACTCAGTGCCGGCCGCGTGATTCTCGGCGTGGGTGTGGGCAGCCTGCGGGAGGAATTCGAGCTGTTGGCGGCACCTTTCGAAGAGCGCGGGACGATCGCCGACGATTCCCTTCGTGCGCTTCGGGCGTCCTGGGGAAAGCTGCAGCCGCAGTACAACGGCAGCCACTTCCAGTTCGATGATCTGATCATCGACCCGCATGCTGTTTCCACCTCGGTCCCGATCTGGGTTGGCGGTTACAGTAAGCGATCGCTGCGCCGGGCCCGAGACCTTGCCGACGGCTGGGTCCCGTTTGGACTCGAACCGCAGCAGGTGAT
>JBBSUU010000267.1:0-4858 GCA_038234115.1 Mycobacteriales bacterium | reverse complement strand
CTGCCGATGTCATCTTCGTCGGTCTCGTACTCTTCGGTCTCGTACTCTTCGGTCTCGTAATCGCCGGCTTCGTAGGGGTCGTAGGGGTCGTCCCCTTCGCCGGTCAGATCCGGGTAGTCGGGTGCTCCCGACGCTGGTGTCACCGCAACGGTAGGGGCTGCTGCCTGGGCCTGCGCGGCCAGTTCACTGACCGTCGGTTCTTTTGGGAGCGCGATCCGGGGCATCCGCCGGGTGAAGGTCATCCCGCCCAACGGCCCGGTCGCGTCGGCATCAACCACGGGAGTGTTCTCGGCCTCGGCGGCCAGGGCGTCGTCGCCGGTATCGAGGACATCGGCGACGATGACGGTGACGTTGTCCGGACCGCCGCCGCGCAGGGCCAATTCGATCAAACGATCTGCCGCTTCGGCGGTTTCATAGCTCGCGAGGGTGTCGGCGATGGCCTCGGCCGAGACCACACCGGAGAGTCCGTCAGAGCAGATCAAATAACGATCGCCCACCTGCGCTTCGCGTTGATAGAGCGTTGGCTCGCTCTCCCCGCCGTTCAGGGCGCGCAGCAATAATGACCGCTGCGGATGGTGCGAGGCCTCTTCCTCGGTGATCCGACCTTCGTCGATCAGGGACTGGACAAAAGTGTCGTCATGCGTGATCTGCGAGAGCATGCCGCCACGCCAGAGGTAGGCGCGAGAGTCACCAACATGAGCGATACCAAGACGTTTGCCGTCAAAAAGAAGTGCCGTGACGGTGGTGCCCATCCCGTCCAGGTCGGGGTCCTGAACGACCATCTCGGCGATAGCGTTATTGCCGTCGCGGGTTGCGTTCTCCAGCGGCCCGAGTAGATCCTGGCCGGCCGGATCGACCTCGTCCAGCGGAGCGAAGGCGGCCACGGCGAGTCGAGACGCGGTATCGCCGGCGACATGACCACCCATCCCGTCGGCGACCACCAGCAGGCGATCACCGGCAAATACCGAATCTTGATTATTGGCACGCAGCAATCCACGGTCGGTGCGGGCGACATAACGAATGGTGTGTGTCATGGGCGCAACTCGAATACGGTACGGCCGATTCGGATCGGCGTCAGTGCCGGAATCGGGACCGGCGTACTGACCCGGGTGCGATCCAGGTAGGTGCCATTGGTCGAGCCCAGGTCCTCGAGCCAGAAACTCTGGCCTTGCAGGGTCAGCCGGGCATGCCGGGTCGAGGCGTAGTCGTCATCCAGCACCAGAGTGGAATCCTCGGCTCGGCCGATCAAGATCGGGTTGGCGGAAAGTGGGATGCGGGTTCCCGACAAGTGACCGGCGGTCACGACCAGTTGACGCGGCGGACCGGTCGGCGCTGCGGCCCGCGCGGGCGGGTTGCGTTGCCGTCTGGACCGTCTGACCTGCGGGGCTTCGGTACTGCCGACTGCCGAGGCCACGCGCATATCAGCCCGGATGGTGCGAATAACGGCCAGCACAAAAAGCCAGAGCAGGATCAGAAAACCTACTCTGGTGAGTTGGAGGATTACCGCTGGCACGTTATCGGCGCTTACCCGTGTTGGTTGAAGACGATGGTGGAGTGCCCGATCCGAATGACATCTCCATCGGCGAGTTGCCAGGTCTGGACGCTCGACCCGTTGACAGTGGTGCCATTGGTCGAACCCAGATCATGCATGGTGGCTACCTGACCATCGAAATAGATGTCGATGTGGCGACGGGAAACCGAGGTGTCCGGCAGTCGGAACGCGGCGTCCTGGCCGCGGCCCACCACGTTCTGACCCCGGACGAGCTGGTAAGAGCGGTTGGAACCATCATCAGCCCGAAGCACCGCAACCAGGTCGACCGGCGGGGTGTACTGCTGGGCCGGCGGCTCGTACGGAGTTGCGGCCGGTGGCTGGTAGCCCTGCTGCCCGGCTGCCGGTGGCTGGTAGCCCTGCTGCCCGTATTGGTCGTAACCGCCCTGTTGCCCGTACTGCTGCTGCTCGTAGGACTGCTGTTCGTGCTGCGGATACTGTGGCTGCCCCGCCGGCGGTGCGTATTGGCCGCCCTGCGGGCCGTACTGCTGGCCGTACTGCTGGTCATAGCCGCCCTGCTGGCCGTACTGCTGGTCGTAGCCGGGGTGTCCCCCGGGCTGGCCGCCGTACTGCGATGGCTGCTGCTCGTAGCCGCCCTGTTGACCGTATTGCTGGTCGTACTGCGGCTGGCCGGACTGGTTGTACTGCTGGTATCCCTGCTGGCCACCGTACTGCGGCTGCTGCTCGTAACCGCCCTGTTGACCGTATTGCTGGTCGTACTGCGGCTGGCCGGTAGGCGGCGCGTACTGACCGTAGGGATTGGGCTGGCCGTACTGCGGTGCCTGCTCGTACTGATGTGGTTGCCCCGAAGGCTGCGAAGGCTGCGAAGGCTGGGACGGCTGCGCGGCCGGCTGTGCCCCGGACTGCCCATACGGGTTGTACTGCGACCCTTGTTCGTACTGCTCGTCCGGCTGTTGCTGCGGCCGATTCGGATCAGCGGGCGGCTGAGTCATCTGTGCTCCTGGGCTCTGATGTAAAACTGATCTGGCCTTGCCCCGGCGGCCCACATCGGGATCCACCAGAGAACTCACACGGAACTGTCCCGTGTGCAGTACATCGGACTCTTCCAGCACAACGTCCACATCACCAAAGGTTTGCCAACCTTGGTCGCCGAGAAATTCCCGAACGGTGTCGGCCAGGGCGGTGGCAACTCGTCGATCATCATCACCAAGACCCTGGCGATCGGTCGGACCCAGTTTCACCGTGTAGAGATTCGGTGCGACGACGCGGCCGCCCTGGTGCTCCAGATGGCCGGTTGCCTCGTTCTGCAGGGCGGTGATGACCTCGTCCGGATGCACTGAACCACCAAATAGGCGAGCGAAGGTGTTTCCCACTGCGCCCTGGAGGCGCCGTTCAAAGCTCTGGATAATTCCCATGTCTCACCTCCCTGTGCTGATCCGCCGGTCCGAGCGCTGATGGGGGACGCCTGTTGACGCCATCCGGATGTTGTCGCGTGCGGCCTCCCCACACTCGCCGGGCGCCATCATGCACGGTCGTCGAGGAGGCAAACCCCACCGGTTGATCCTACTTGTGACGCCCGATGCCGGTGGCGGTTGCGTGGACACGGCGCGATCCGACTCCGGGTGACGTCGTCGCCAACCCGCCCGGCCCGCTGAAAGGGTGGACTCGAACCGCAATCATGGGCGAATAAAAAGGGGTCCGCGCCTGTTCGGATACGGACCCACGGGGTGGCGCAGTCCTTTCAGGCAGCGGCCGCGAACGGGCCGACGCTGAGCTGATCAGCGACTTTGCGACCGGCCCTGGTGATGAACCACCAGTGCAGTCCCGCGTATCGAACGGCGCCAACCAGGGCGTTCACTACCACCAGGACGAGGACGGCTCCCACGGCATGAGAAATCTGTAGCTGGTTGAGGGCCGCGGTGCTGAGCACCAGGGCGGCGATGCTGAATACCGTCGCCACCATCATGTCCCGACGAGCGCCGGCGGGATCTTTGATGCCAAAGGTCAACCGTCGGTGCGCTGCATTGGCGATCAAGGTCGAGACCGTCCAGGCAATCAAGTTTGCCCAGGTCTGCTCGATCACGGTGGCAAGACCGGCCAGCAGGCCCAGCTGCACAACTGTCGCGATGCTGCCGACCCCGATGAAGCGCGTCAGTGGGTGCGCTGGTGGGGTGTTGACGACCGCGGATTGAGCGGATCGAGGGGACGGAATGGTGCGTTGAAACATCTGGTCCGCCCTTTCGGTCGTTGCGGTTACAACTATTAAAACATTAGATGCGCGCGCATGTTCCTTGCCTCAGTGAGAGCCTGATCACTCCGCTGACCAGCGCCACTAGCCCAGGGCCACCGCGCCCAGCGCCAACACCGCGATCACCAGCCAGGACAGCATCCCGACGACGAGGGCACGCCAACCGGTGGTGACCAGTTCTTTCAGGCGCACCGCCGTCCCCAGTCCGAACAGCGCCATTGCCAAGAGGGCCGTTTGCACCGTGTCAGCTATTTCCACCAGCTGTTCCGGCAACGGGATAAATGTGCGAATGAGCACGGCGGCAAGAAATCCGGCGACAAAAAGCGGCATGATCGGTGGCCGCTTCGACTGAGCCGAGTTGGGGGCCTTGCGTCTTATGACGATGGCGGTCAGCGACACTATCGGGGCCAGCATTAACACCCGGGTGAGTTTCACCACGATGGCTATGGCCAGTGCGCTGGGGCCGGCGATCTGCGCCGTGGCGACAACCTGACCGACATCGTGCACACCGGCTCCCACCCAGTGGCCGAACTCGTCGGCCGACAGGCCGAGCGGATGCCAGAGCGCCGGCAGCACGGCGATGGCCAGGGTGCCACAGAGGGTAACCAGTGCCACGGGGGTGGCTGCCTCCTCATCTTTCGCCTTGACCACCCCGCTCATGGCGCCGATGGCCGAGGCGCCGCAGATGGAGAACCCGGTAGCGATCAGCAGCGGCTGATGGCCCGGTAGTCGAAAAATTCGACCGAGCCACCAGGTCGCGCCGAACGTGAGCAGCACGACGCCGATCACCGAAAGGATGGTGATCCATCCCAGGCCGAGGATGTCGATCACGCTGAGTTTCAAGCCAAGCAGCACGATCCCCCCTCGCATCAGATGTTTTGCTGATGCCGACAATCCGGGAGCCAGCCGTCCCGTGAGGGCAGCGCGACTGAAGGGGAGTTGAGCAACCAGGATTCCCAAGGCCACGGCCGCCGTCAGCAGCGGGATTGCCGGCACCAGCGCATGGATACCCCAGGCGAGGAGGGCGGCCGCCGCGGCCGCCGCAACACCGGGCAGCCAGCGTGGGAACCGTCCGGCGGGGATCGAGGGCGGGCGGTGGG
>JBBSUU010000266.1:0-4874 GCA_038234115.1 Mycobacteriales bacterium | reverse complement strand
GGGAAAGCCCGTGCTGTCCACGGAGGCTGACCAGATCGATACAACTGCGTTGGTGTTCGCCACCTCTGGTTCCACCGGGGCGCCCAAAGGTGCATTCCTTTCGGTGAACGCGCTCGATGCTTCCGCGGCGGCGGCAACCAGACGACTCACCAAGGCTACAGACCCGCAATGGTTGCTGGCCCTCCCGGCTCACCACATCAGTGGTATGAACGTCTTGATTCGAGCCGCGCGCGGTGGGTCGGTTCCACAGATCCTTGATACGGCAGATAGTTTCACTGCCGAGCGTTTCATCCAGGCGGTTTCGTCGATGACATCCGGAGCGCGATTGGTTTCGCTGGTCCCGACGCAGCTTCAACGGTTGTTGGCGGTCCCCGAAGCTGTCGCCGCCCTCGCAACATTCGACTCGGTGCTGATCGGTGGGGCAGCGCTGCCAGGCGGTCAACTCGATCGCGCGCGGGCAGCGGGTGTGAATATCGTGATCAGTTACGGCATGAGTGAGACCTGCGGCGGTTGCATGTACGACGGCATTCCGTTGGACGGGGTCCACCCGCGGATCGACAACAAGGCAGGCGGCCGAATCGTGCTGACCGGGCCGGTGGTGGCCCGGGGTTATCGGGGCCAACCGGGGCATCCCTCCTTCGTCACCGAGACCACCCCGACCGGGAAGATGACGGTCAAAAATCGCACCTTCCGAACTGACGACATCGGCCGCTTTACCCGGACCGGGCAACTGGAGGTGATCGGCCGGTTGGACGACATCATCATTACCGGAGGCGCCAAGATCGCGCCGATCGCGGTGGAAACCGTTCTGGCCGCGGTTCCCGGGGTTCGCGATGTGGTGATCACCTCAATCCCGGATGAGGAGTGGGGCCGCGTACTGGTGGCCGTGGTGGTGGTCGACAACGGTGGCCCACTACCCACGCTCGCGTCCCTGCGATCTGCGGCTTCGTTTGCCCTCGGCACGATCGCGGCACCCCGCCATCTGCTGTTGGTTGATGAATTTCCCTACCGAGGGCCGGGTAAACATGACCGGGCCGCGCTGGCCGCGCTGGCCGCCCACACCCTTACCTGAGAAGTCCGGCCACCGACCTCAACTAGGGTGCTAGGCGTGGCTACACCTGCGCAATGGCTTTCTGCTTCCCGACCCCGCACCCTTCCCGCCGCTATCGCTCCGGTTCTGGTCGGGTCCGGCTCTGGATACGCACTGGGACATTTCTCCCTGGGACGAGCGGCACTGTGCCTGGTGGTGGCGTTGGCATTACAGGTGGCTGTGAACTTCTCCAATGACTACTCCGATGGCGTCCGAGGGACTGACCGGGATCGCGTCGGACCCATGCGACTCACCGGCAGCGGCGCCGCCCGCCCCGGCCAGGTCAAGATCGCCGCTTTCCTATTCTTCGGGATCGCCGCTGCCGCCGGATTAGTGCTGGCCTTGCTGACGGCCTGGTGGCTGATCCTTGTCGGGCTGGCCTGCATCGCGGCTGCCTGGTTCTACACGGGCGGCCCGAAGCCCTACGGCTACACCGGTTTCGGCGAGATCTTCGTTTTTGTTTTCTTCGGCCTGGTCGCCGTCATGGGAACGGCCTACGTCAACTCGGGCCGCACCTCGGTGACCACGCTGGCCAGCGCCATTGGTATCGGCCTCTTGGCGTGTGCATTGCTGGTTGCCAACAACCTGCGGGATGTTGCCACCGACGCCGAGTCCGGCAAGCGCACCCTCGCCGTCGTCCTGGGTGAGCCGATGACGCGACGGTTGTACGGTCTGATTGTCGCGGTGGCGTTCCTGGCCATCCTGGTGATCGGGATCAGGCACCCGTGGTGCCTGCTCGGACTCTTGGCAATCCCACTGGCGCTCGGGCCGGTGCGGCAGGTGCTGGCCGGTGCCCGCGGCCCGGCATTGATCAGCGTGCTGGGCGCCACCGGACGGCTGGAGCTGGTCTATGCCGTATTGCTGACGGTCGGGCTGATCCTGACGCCGGTCGCAGGCATCTGACCGGCGTCTGACCGGCCAACAACCTAGCCGTTCCAGGTTCCGCTGGTGAAGAACTCCTGAACCACAGCTCGATACGGGGCCAGGTCCCAGCCCTGCTCCGCCACCCAAACGTCGTTGTAGTAGGTCTGGGCATAGCGCTCCCCACCGTCGCAGAGCAGCGTGACGATGGAGCCCTCGCGGCCCTGCGCGGCCAAACCGGCGGCCAGGCCGAACGATGCCCACAGGTTGGTCCCGGTACTGGGGCCGACCCGGCGGCCGATCAACGTCTCAACCTCCCGGATGGTCGCGACGGACGCGGCATCGGGTACCGAAACCATCTGATCGATTACTTGCCCGACAAAAGAGGGTTCCACTCGTGGTCGGCCGATGCCCTCGATCCGAGATCCCACACCGATCCGGGACGGATCCGAGTCGCGCCACGCCTGGAAGAAAACCGAGCCTTCGGGGTCCGGGACGCACAATTTGGTGCGGTGGCCGCTATAGCGGATGTATCGGCCGATCGTGGCACTGGTGCCCCCGGTGCCGGCCGCAATCACCACCCACTCCGGAATCGGGAATTCCTCTTTGGACATCTGGCCGAAGATGGATTCGGCGATGTTGTTGTTGCCGCGCCAGTCGGTGGCCCGTTCGGCGTGGGTGAATTGGTCCATATAGTGGCCGTCACAGCCGGCGGCCAGGCTGCGAGCGACGTCGTAGATCGCTGCGGGATCCTCCACCAGATGGCAGCAGCCGCCCTGGGCCTGGATCAAGGCGATTTTTTCGGTCGACGTTCGGGCCGGCATCACCGCGATGAACGGGAGCCCGATCAGCCGAGCGAAGTACGCCTCCGATACAGCGGTGGAACCGGAGGAGGATTCGATGACGGTGGACGTTGCGGTCAACCAGCCGTTGCAGAGCGCATAGAGAAATAACGAGCGTGCCA
Organism: Mycobacteriales bacterium; assembly: GCA_038234115.1. GTDB lineage: Bacteria > Actinomycetota > Actinomycetes > Mycobacteriales > Nakamurellaceae > Nakamurella. The sequence continues at coordinate 1,959 of JBBSUU010000266.1, read as the reverse complement.
GCCGGTGCTTGAGCGAGCCGGTGACGTGGGTGGATTCGTCCTTCAGATACAGGTCCACCCCGATACCGGCCGGCATCGGGAAGCGGATCAGGTGCGTGTCGGCGCTGCGTTGCGCATCGGCTTCGATTTTCCTGATGGCTGCGGCCACCCAGGCGCGCTGGTCGTTATCGGTGCGGTTGAGGGTCACTGTCTGCGGCGGCGAGATGATGGTCACCCACGGAGCCTAAGCTCTGGTCACTCTCCACGAAGCGAGGCCCGTAGCTTTGCCCTCTCCGCGCCGGGGCCACGCGCCATCAGGGCGAGAACCTTCTGCTTCTGTGCCGAGAAAAGCAGCATGGACAACGGCAACTGCCCGACAACGGCAAAGGCCATCGCGATCACGAGTGGTAGAAAGATCATGAAGATACCGGTCAGCACGGCGAACAAACCGAATCGCAGGAGGCTGTACCCGGCGATGGCTTTCACCAAATCCGAGCGTTGGTAAGCGGGAGTCGACGACACCTCTGAATCTGACACGTCTCCAGCCTAACCCTCCTCGGGCGGGGCCGGTTCGGCCGTGAGTCTGTGCGGCCGGCCCTCGAACCAAGTGGACAGCACCACAGTGGTACGGGTACGGGCCACTCCGTCAATTCCGCGCAATTTTCCCAGCACCAGATGCAGGTCCTCAACGGTAGGCACCCGCACGGTCAGCAGGAAGGCCTCATTGCCGGCTACCCCATAGCAACTCTCGACCTCGGGAAACTTCCGCAGCGCAATGGCGATCTCACTGTCGCGTCCGTTCTCGCCGGGTTCGATGCCGATCAGGGCGGTAACCCCCAGACCCACCGATGACGGGGCGACCACGGCGCGGTAGCCACTGATCACTCCGGAGGATTCGAGTTTGGCGACCCGCTCGTGCACAGCTGACGATGAGAGACCGACCGCTCTGGCAAGTTCGGCGTAGCTGGCTCGACCGTCAGTCATCAGAGCGTCGATAAGTTGCCGATCCAACGCGTCCATACTCGCCGACCCCCCACTTTCCGGTTCCATGCAGCGTTGCTGCAGTCTGACGTTACTGTCGCAAAGCTAACCGCCTTCCCGGATTTCGGGTGTATCAGGTCAAATCACGAGGCCAATGGCAGCCCGATGGGTCGAATGTCACAATTCGATCACGGACGGACACATCCGCACGCGAGGGTCGATCATTTAGCCGGTGAACCAGCGAGAAGCTCCCCCGAGAGTAAACAAAATCGAACACGATGCAGGCATTCTGCTGATCGAACACACACATAGATGCGACAAACTGCTCATCTGAGACCAGAAACATTCGAATTTAAATTCACTTACTTTTCGTCCGCTTTGCCCGAAAAATACATCCATTTGATCAAGTTTCAAGCATTTCTGCTGCCCAATCTTCCATTGAGTACCTCAAAAGCGCATTGGCAAACGATGAAATTACCTCTTATGGGTTACTTTCAAACTGAGTTCTGGAAGCAATGCAATCGACGTTGGATATTGAGTAATTGGTACCGGATGTCGCATACTCGTTTTACTGCCGTCCAGGCAGTGTGGCCAGTCGGGGCCTGAAAGGGAGGCGGCAAAATGTCTATCGAAACCAGCGAACGACTATTGACCCCTGGTGAAGTGGCGTTGATGTTCAGAGTCGATCCAAAGACGGTGACGCGATGGGCGTCAGCGGGTCGGATCGGTTCCATCCGTACTCCGGGTGGACATCGACGGTTTCGCGAAGCCGAAGTGCGGTCGATGCTCGCAGAGCTCACCGTAGATGCCAGGCACAGCGCCTAGCACCTCACAGCAGACAACAGCCCCGGTGACCATGTCACCGGGGCTGTTGTCAGTTCTCGGCAAATTCAGTTCTCGGCAAATTCAGCCGATCGGAATGTCCAGGACATTGCCGGTGCTGACCCCGCAGGTACCGCTCAGGTTTCCATTGGCGATGATCAGGTATCTCTCGCCCCG
>JBBSUU010000265.1:0-4884 GCA_038234115.1 Mycobacteriales bacterium | reverse complement strand
GGACGGCCGAACCGGCCGAATCCCCGGGACGTGGACCGTACTGATACCAGCCGATGGTGGCTACATCCTCCGGTACCTGCATGAGTCCATCCGTCTCTACTCCGACCGGTATCACGGGTGCATCGATTCCTAGCGTGGGTAACAGGATTCGGGTGGGCGTGGCCACCGGCACCGGAGCTACAACACTTGGCGCAGCGCCGGGTTCAGCGGAATCCGATGCGGTTGTGGGCAGGGGAGCACCCACGGTGTCGGCCATCGAATCCGCTGTACTGCCGCTGGTTTCGGTTCCGGAATCGGCCGAACCAGCCGAACTGGTTTCAACGGGACTGCTTTCGGTTGTGGCTGTCGTCGATGACGTGGTTGTCAATGCGGCAGGAGCTGACGATGCGGTCAGTGCCAGCGCTTGTTCCACTCCGACCGAAGACGAAGACGATGCCGTCGGTACGTCATTGATGGCGTTGCATCCAACGACCGAGGCAACCACGAGGAGGGACCCCGCGCCCAGGATCAACAGACCCTGGGCGCGAGGAGTGCGGCGGGCGTGGGGCGACCGCCGCGGCTCATCCTTGGTCAGCTGACACGCCCCGACATCGCCAACCGGCGGCCACCGACAAGAATCAGTGCCGCACCGGCCGTGGCCAGCACGAACAGGATGATGGTGGCAGGCGACTGGCCCACCGGTCCGTTACCCGCAGGGACACCGGACGGCGATGAATGCAATCCGGTCACGACGAAGGAAACCAGTCCGAGGGTTCCATCGGCTGCGCTACCCACAGCGTGCACAAAGGTGGCACTACCTTCGGCAAGATTGAGATCAGCCGGTCCAATGGCTACGGTGTCGGTTCCGGCCAGCACAACATCGGCTTTGACGGTACCGGCAGGTACGACCAATGCGCCCTCTTGCGGGTTGGTGACTCCGGCAAGCGCTACAGCGCCATCGGCCCGGATGTCCACCGCAGGAGCTGCGGCATCGTGCCGAACAACCAATCGTGCCTGGCCGGCAGCGATGGTCGAGACATCATTGACATATGGGGTGACGGTGGGCTTTCCGTCAGCCGTCAGATGAGCGACCAGCGAAACGCTGGCGCCGGCCGGAAGCGTCGCGGACGCAGTGAGCAGGGGCGATGAGGCATCGGTCGCGTCAGCCGCGGTGATCGCGATCTGGTGGTCGCCACTCGGCAATTCCAGGGGGCCGGCAACGGTGGATGGCTCGAAGTTATCCAGAGCGAGGGCTCCATCTACATACACATCGACCGGCAATCCGGGGATTCCGTGTACGACATAAACTGTCCCGGTGTCGGCGGCCGAAGCCGGTCCGGCAGCAAGCAGACTGGTGCCGGCGATCAAAGCGCAGCCGGCGACGGTGGCGAGCAGGCGTTTCATGCATCCTCCTGATGGGGGTGTGGACTGACAACGGGGCAGTGTCAGTTCGCTTACACCTGTCATTACCGGCCGTTGATCGGTAATGGATGCGCGAATAGGAATAGGACATTTCCTCAGGGTTACCCCTACCGAAAGTCCAGGGTGTTTACCCGAGGCGCGGCCACGCCCGCGGTGAGAAAGTTTATTCAGGACGAAGGACAGGTAGGCGAGAATGCCAACTGCCTCGTCGTGAGGAGAAAAAAATGAACAAGTTTGGGAAAGTCCTGCTCATCATCCTGGCGATCTGGATCGGCCTCGGCGTCCTGGGCTTCTTGATCAAGGGACTGCTCTGGCTGGCCATCGTGGGCGGAATAGCATTCGTGCTGTACGCGGTCTTCGGCAAAAAGGGTTCCGTGCGTTCGTGAGCCGATCGGCCAACGCTTGCTCGCTTCGGCGGATCTGGCCAACCCGGCACCGCCCCGGTCAGTGGCCTGGTCGTAGATTAACCAGTCATGAGCATCCCAACGGTTTCTGCAGTGACCGACCCCGGACAACGCTGGGGCGTCGGCTCCAGTGTCGATCGATTGCGGCGAGTCCTGCTGCGCGCGCCCAGTCTCACCGGCGACTTCCTGGGAGCGCAGTGGCGAATGCCGGATCCGGATCTACTGGCAAGTGAGCACGAGGGCTACGCGGCCCTGCTGGCCTCGCTCGGGTGTGAGGTCCAGATCGCCCCCGCTGAAGCTGGTTTGGTCGACTCCTGCTACGCGCACGATCCAGTCATCATGACGCCATTCGGCGCCATCGTGCTGCGGATGCGCAAGGCGGCCCGAGTCGCGGAACCTCCATTACTGGCCGACCAGATCCAGAAACTTGGAATCCCGATCCTGGGAGCGTTGACCGGCGATGCCTTCAGTGATGGCGGTGACAAGGTTTGGCTCGATCCGCAGACGCTACTGCTCGGCCGCGGGTACCGCACCAACGATGCGGCCATCAGCCAGATCCGAGCACTGGTCGAACCGCTCGGGGTTCAGACCTTCAGCTACGACCTCCCGAACTACCGGGGCGAATCAGAAGTCTTGCATCTGATGTCAGTGATCTCCCCGCTGTCCCACGATGTTGCGGTGATTTATGAACCGTTGATTCCGATCCGGATGCTGGAGTTACTCGCCGACCGCGGAATCCGCACCATCGGGGTCGATGACGCCGAGTTCGCCACCCAGGGCGGCAATGTGCTGGCCGTGCGGCCCGGTGTGGTGGTGGTTCCGGCCGGTAATGACCGGGTGGCCGCCGCGATGTCGGCCGCGGGATGTGAGGTTCACACCTTTGACGGGCCCAATATCTGTGTGAAGGGCGACGGCGGCCCGACCTGCTTGACGCAGCCGCTCTGGCGCACCAGCGACTGACCGCCCACCGACAGCGAAGTCGGCTATTTCCCGCCCATCCGACGGGAAATAGCCGTCCACACCCGAACAGGCAGCACCCGGGCAATTTTCATCACGACGGCCATCGGCAGCGGAAAAATGATCTCCTGACGGCGAGCTGCCAGGCCATCGGCGATGCTCCGAGCGGCTTCCTCGGGTTCGATCAAAAACGGCATCGGGAACGTGTTGACCTGCGTCATCGGGGTTTTCACAAACCCCGGATTGATGGTCACCACCGAGACGCCGCGGCCGATGGCCTCGGCCCGAATGGATTCGGCCAGGTTGATCAGGGCGGCTTTCGAGGCCGCGTAGGCCATTCCACCCGGGATGCCGCGAAATCCGGCCACCGAAGCCATGATCGCGACCGTCCCGCGGCCCTGGGCAAGCATCGTCGGTAATACCGCGGCCAGACAATTCACGGTCCCAACGACATTGACATCCAGATGCCGGGCAAACGCCTCGGGATCCAGGTCGTCCAACTTGGCCTGCTCCCAGGTGCCGGCGTTCAACACGACGATATCGATGCCGCCCAGCGCCTCTCGCACTTTCTGCGCCGCGGCGACGACGCCCGCCCGGTCGGTCACATCAACAGTCACGACCTCCATTCGGCCGGCTGAGACAGCCTCCAACGCGTCGAGCCGCCGGGCCGATATCGCAACGACAGCTCCGCGATCGACCAATTCATTGGCCAGCGCGGCGCCGATGCCCGATGACGCGCCGGTGATCCAGACGCGAGAGCCACTCACTGCGAGACGGGACACGAGTCACCCTTGACATTCCCGGCAACTGCCCGGTCGATCTCGGCGGTGCCGGTGCGGGGCTGCACCTTGACACCCTTTTTCCACAACAGGATTCCGTGTAGGCGGATCAGTGCGGTCACCCGAAGCTGGGCCAGCGGCCGCGAAAACAGGGTCCACCGAGTGGCCTCTCGGCGCCGACCATGCAGAGCGGCCGTGAACGGCACCACGCCATCTTGTTGCAGCGCGATCACCACGTCCAGATGTTCCCCCGGCTCGGAGATTCGCATTCGGTAGGAACCATCAGCGGTGAAAAATGGCGAGACGTAGAAGTCCTTGGTCACCTCGGCGCGACCGGACGCATCGGCCGCCAGCAGATAGGCGTGGCGTCCGGAGTAGGTGTTGTGCACTTCGGCCACGATCAGGGTTCGACGCCCGGCCACGTCGTAGCACCAATACACCGACAGCGGATTGAAGCAGTGCCCGAAAGATCGGGCTCCGGTCAGCATCAGGATGCGGGCCGGCTTCCCGATCCCGTGCCCGGCGAGGAACTCTTCGAGATTCTTGCGCAAAGTCTGCCGCGGGTCACCCCAGTGATCACGGGAGGAGAAGTTGCCGACAAACCGCAACAGGCGCGGTAGGACGGGCACCGCATCAACGTCCAGCACCCACATCGGACTGGTGTTGGAGAACTTGTGGGCGATCGCCGTCCGCCTGGCATGAGTGATTTTGCAGTCGTACAGACCGAATGCGCCCGTTCTCAACGCAGCCATGAGCACCGCCGGGTCATTTGCTGCTGGTCCCGGTGTCATCCCCAACGCCTGGGTGTTCACCAGCGGACTCCGAAGGCCTCGGCGGCCCGAACCCCGGAGGCGCAACCGTCTTCGTGGAAACCCCAGCCATGGTAGGCGCCGGCGAAAGCCAGCCGATCAGAGGTCAATTCCGGTAACCGCTTCTGTGCCGCAACGGATGTCGGGGTATAGGTGGGGTGCTCATAGTGCATGGTTGCCACCACCGAATCGGTCGATATGGACTCCGGTGAATTGAGCGTCACCAAATATTCGGTGGCCGAGTCCAGCCGCTGCAAGCGGTTCATGTCGTAGGTGACTTTGACGATGTCGTCATCACCGGGTCGGCAGGAGTCCATTCGATAGTTCCAGGATGCCCGCGCCTTTTTGTGTTCGGGCAGCACCGAACTGTCGTTGTGCAAGACGGTGGTCGACTGTGAATATTCCAGCGCGCCAAGTACTTCGGACTCGACCGCGCTGGCATCGTCGAGCAGCGCCAACGCCTGTCGGGGATGAGTGGCGATCACCGCGTGATCAAAGTCGACGACATCGTCGTCATCGGTGCGGATCCGGATG
>JBBSUU010000264.1:0-4893 GCA_038234115.1 Mycobacteriales bacterium | reverse complement strand
GCGACGAAGAAACAGACACAATCAGATCTCGCTCTCAGTAGTCCCCTCAGCTTAAGAGGGGCCACTATCCGAAATCCCTAGGCCGATCAGTCGAAGGAGACTGTGACCTTCGAGGGGGTGTGGGGTCCGCCGACCAGATCCTCGGCGCCGCCGACGCTCGCGTACATCTCGCGGCTGCCGAGCATGACGTACTGCTCGGGCGCGATCGCGAAGCACGACACGTTGTGATCGGACATCTTGGTGTTCAGGGTCCACCCGAGGGCGGTGTAAAAAGCTGTCGCGCGTTCAACGCTGTCGACCGGGCAGGCGATGAATAGGCTCATGCGATCCATACTTGCAAAATGCAAGTGACTAGGTAAGGTGCCGATGCAAAAGTTTGTCGATAAACGATCCAATGCGTTGACAATTACTGCCGCGTCTGCGCACGACTTGATTTTGGTCGTTGACAGGGTTGAGGTCCGGTGTCGACAAGTTAGCCGGGCAGGTACTGCTTCCCCGGATCGTGCCTTCCCGTGGCTGCCAAGTCATCAGTTCGGTGCGTTGTCACAGCGATTCCTTCTTCTTGGAGTGAGCTTGAGTTATCCGGTAGTGAGCGAGCAGGGAACCAGACGATGTACTGGAGCTGCTAATGAGCTCAAGTCCGATTTGGATGCCCAACCCCGTGAGTAGGTGTCGCCCGTTGTTGTGCAGGCACGGCGTGATGACCAGACGGAGTTCGTCGATGAGTCCGGCGCTCAACAAGGACTGTGAAAGCTGGATGCTTCCATGAATACCTATATGGCCGCCCGTTTGGGATTTGAGATCACGAAGAAAATCGGCGGGCGAGCCTTGAATCACCGTCACATCAGGCCAGTTGCCGTTCAACGGAGTGGACGTGGCAACGTACTTCGAGACATTGTTGATGAAGTCGGTGAACGGCTGCTCTGTCGCTGTCGGCCAGAACGCCGCCCACTCCTCGTACAGAACGCGGCCGAGTAGGACCGCGTCCTGGGTACTGATGGCCTGCGCCAGGTGCGCACTCATCTGTGTATCAAACTCGGCGACGAAGGTCTCCGGCGATTCGGCTACCCCATCTGCTGAGAGCAACGCATACAGAACAACTTTGCGCATACCGCTCCCTTGATCAGTGATCTACCGTTTAACATGCGAACCTGGGCGTCACCGAGTGGACGGTATCTCCCTGCGGCGCAGCGGGTCTCGTCCAAGGAAACCGAGCAAGCGTATTTGTGCATCAGAGTCGTCTGGTACCGCGACTTTGGGCCCGTACTGGCCCGAGGACCGAATGAGCTCCTCAATCGGCTCCATCCCAGCCAGCATCTGGGCGCAGGTCTGCAGGTCAAGTTGTTCGTCCTGGCCGGTGGCGCGGGCCAGGTCCCAGGTATGCATGAACACATCCGAAATGTAGAACCGGTCGATCGCTGCGGCCAGGGGCATCTCCCCCACCTTCGGGTGTCGAAAAGGGGTGGCCACCTCCGGTCCGTCCAGCAGCTGTTGTATGGCGTCGGTGTGCACCTGCCAGGCAGTAACCGGGTCCTGGGTTACTGATGGGCCCTGGTCGAGCACCAGACCGGTCGCGCTATGCAGGAAAGCGGGGAACCACTCGACCAGGTGGCCGACCACATCCCGAGCGCTCCATCCGGGAACCGGGGCAGATGCGTCCCAATCCAAGGCGCCCTGCACCCGAGTGGTGAATCCGGCAGCCACCACTTGATGCCGCTTCGCCTGGTCTGAGGGGAGTGTCATAATTTGGCCCCTTCGGTTTCGTCGATCTCGCCGGTTTTGATCATGATGTCCAGCTTGGTGTATCCCTGGTTCACGCCGCGCTCCATTCCGCTGCGCAGCCAAGCGTCCCGACCTTGAAAGCTGTCGCTCAGCGACTGCGTGCGTAGCCGCGTGTGGCCATTGCCCAGGTACACAAAGTTGATGGTTTGCAGAGCCACCTCGTCTGGATCGCCTTCCCAGGTAAACGTCTGCACGATCCTGTCGGGCCGGACCTCGTGAAAGCAGCCGTAGAAACTGAACTTGTCCCCTGCCCACTCGGCGACGTAGCGCCAGTTGCCACCGGTGTGAGGGTCCCAGCGGTCCACCGTGGTGGACCTTCCATTCGGGCCGACCCACTGGATGAATAGTTTGGGGTCGGTGTGCGCCCGACAAAGCTGTGCAGGGGTAGCAAAAAAATCACGAGTGATGTGAATGATCGGGACCGCCGCATCTGCCTCGATCACCGCAGCCGTAATTGTTTTGTTCATGCCGTCCGCTCCTCAGCCGGGTGGTGGCCAATCTCTGCCTCAATGATCGTCTTCGTCATCTCGGCCAACACCGTGTCCAGTCGGTTCTACCGAGACTCGACCTGTTGTTGGTAGCGTTCGATCCATTTCGTCATCAGGTTAAGAACCTCTGCCTCCAGGTGAATCGGGCTGCGGTGACCCGTCGTGCTACGACTGATGAGGCCGGCCTGCTCAAGCACTTTGAGGTGTTTGGAGACGGCCTGCACGCTTATGCCATACGGAGCTGCCAGCTGCCCCACGGTTGCGTCGCCGACGGCCAATCGCGTCACCAGGTTACGTCTGGTGGGAGCGGCCAAGGCCGCAAAAACCTGCGACAACGAATCACTCATCCCGACCCCCATTCTCAACTGAATGGTTGAGAATAGCGTACACGTTTGGCGACGTATCTCAACCAAATGGTTGAAATTCATTTGATGGTGAATGTTTTGACATCACCAATTTTTCTGACAGCAATAATTCAGCGGCGACCAACTAACGAAAGCGAGGTACTAACGACGCAACCTGGCGTTGAAACGAAACCTGCGAGAATACAGATTTGATCCTCCCGAGGATCGGCGAATTCAGGCTGTCGTCGCAACGTTGGTGATTCTGACGAGACCTCGGGTGCTGCACAGGTTGCACGAGGATCATCCAGCCGGGAAGGGCCGATCGGAGGAAGAAACTTCCCACACCGGCATGTTCATCGTGACCATAGGTGACCGGGATTAAGCGCGAGTGTTCCACGCTGCATCCATGGAGCACTGAACACATGTCCTCCTCGACAAGAGTGCGTCGTTGCGTTTCCTCGACGCCATGCGAGTGGCCATCAGTGCGGACTTAGGCTAGGAGCTGCAGCCAGGAACCAGGGTGGTTGGCTCCCCGAGTCGCCAAGGGTCGAATGAGGCAGCGGCCTACCCGATGGGTGAATCGACGGCGGTCGTGTGCGCGCCAGATTTGGTGGCCCGGTTGAGCCCCATCAATGGTGGACCTGCGTTGAGTAATGACGCTTCCGTCCTAACGGCGGCAGCTATTGGCGGCACACCAGCAGGCTGGGGTCCCTTCCGTGTTATTAAGGGTGCGCCAGAGATCCCGACCTCGATCCCGCCAGCGTCCTTGCGTTGGATCGTGCTCGGGAGCAGGACCGCGCAATCATCGCTGAGTTCATCGCCGCCTGCTCTGAGGAAGACCCAACACTGTCTTGCCTGGGTTATCCGGTGCAGCCCAGGGCTTGTGATTAGTTGAGAATCACAACCTGGCGCCGCATCGGCTGTTTCATGACGGTAATTACCGGATTCCACACCGGATTTGTTCTGCACGGGCTTACGCCCAGGATTACCCAAGTTGAGGCAGCACGATTTATGCCACCCACCCTGTCGGACAGGTTTCTATCGTTTCAGGGTCAAACGGAGCTGGCCCGTTGGGAATTCAGAAGGAGCGGCCGGTCCTGATCATGAGGCAGCCACCGGGGATGGGGATGGGGATCAGTCGACTGTTCACTTCGTAGTCCTCCCATTCGTCCTCGGTGACGGGTTCGCGGCTGATGGCCCGCCGCACCGGTTCGGCCAGCGGGGGTGACGGGATGGCCGGTGGTGGTGGTGGCCGGACAGGGGTGATTTTGGTGCGCACAGTGGTGGCGAGTGCGGACCTTCGGGTCAGATCGGCCCCACACGCGGCGCAGGTGCGCCCACCGTTGTTCACTGTTTCGCAGACGCCGCAACGCCAAATTCCGTTCATCGGTATCGCCGATCGAATAGTTTGCCCACAAGTTTGCCGGCTGTGTTGGCAGGTGTAGTCGCTGACGCAGCCTCACCTGGTGGCCGTTCTTGGCTTGGAGCGGCCAGGCGAAGTCCTTTGCCGCGCAGGGATGTCGGTCGGGTGGGCGGTTGTGGTGGTCTGGGTTTGCGGGCCACGGTTGTGCCGCTGGGATGGCCGAGCAGAGTGGAATGGACCTCGTCGATAGTGGGCCGGCGTAGTCGGTCGGCCAGCAGCATCTGGGCAACCAGTTCCGCCAGCGGCGGCGGCAGTGTTCCCTTCGGCGTGGTCAGGACAGCGCCATTGAGAACATCGATGGCCGGTTCGTGATGAGAGGTGTGCGGGAGCGGCGATAACCCGGTGAGGTATTCACAGAAGATCAAGCCAAGAGCGAAAATGTCACTGGCCGGTGTGAGGTCGCCGGCGGGTGCGTCACCTTGGATATATTGCACCAGTTCAGGGGAGTAGTAGTTCATCGTGCCGACTATTTCATCGGGCGGCGGGGGGCTCCCAGCGATGTAGGAGTTGTCGAAGTCGATGAGTTTGGTGGTGTAACCACGTTCGGTGCGTTTGATCAGCAGGTTGTCCGGTTTGAGGTCGCTGTGCACAATGCCTAGGTCGTGCAAGATTTTCAGACTGTGAGCTGCGGTTTTGAGCAGCACCATTCTTGTAGGTAAGTCCAGACCGGAGATATCGGCAGTACTGAGCCCGGCGACGTCGATTTTCTCGGTCACTTTGTAGTACTTGGCGCCGTCGCGGAAGAAGTCGAGAGTGGCCACCAAGTTCCCGCCGTAACGGGTGATCGGGGACAGCGCAGCTTTGATTCCGCGGTGGTGGGATTCGAACACCGCGCAGCGCGCTCGTTTTCTTTCCT
>JBBSUU010000263.1:0-4899 GCA_038234115.1 Mycobacteriales bacterium | reverse complement strand
CACCTGGGTCTTGCCCGCGAGCCGCCGAAAAGATCCGGAGTGCAGCACTCTGGCCCGATCCCGCGCGAATGGTGTTCGCGGCGTCAGCCGGCTCGCTGCCGGTAGCAGTGCCTGCTTCGCCCCTTCGGGGAGACGGCGTTGCTGGTCAGACTCTGTGTAGTGGGCGATGCGATAGCTCATGTGACCGGTGTCCCGGCGCCGGAGGAACCGCCGACCAGCAAGTAATACAACGAGCCAAGAGTTTCCCTGGTCAGGTACCGGGCGGCCACCTCACTCCGCGCACCAGGGCCGTCCTGAACCGACGAGACCTGCACCTGCAATCCCAGGTCCTGCGCCATGGCCCGGGCCCGAAACGCGTGCCACGGATCGGTGACCAGAACTACACAGGTCCAGCCGAACTGGTTCAGCACCGCGTCGGCAGCTCGGAGACTGATCAGTGTGTCGCTGCCGTCACCAACCGCGTAAACCGCAGTCTCCGGTACACCGGCCGCCACCAGGAAATTCTTGCCGGCTTCAGCTTCGGTGAACTGGTCACCCTCCTGACTACCGCCAACGGTCAGAATGACCGGTGCCACGCCCGCCTCGAACAGCTCCAGTGCGTGGTCCAGGCGGGATTGGAACACTGCCGAGGGGGTGCCGTTGTACTGGGCTGCCCCCAGCACGACGATTGCCTGCGTCGCGCTCCGTTCGTCGACCTGTGCGGTGGCGGCCACGCGAACCGCGACCCCGCCGATCACCAGAGCGGCCACCAGGACAGTTCCGGCAAAGTAGCGAAGGAAGACCCGTCCCACCGACACTGTCTTCCTTCCCTATCACCAGTTGCAGATCGCTCGACGTCAAACCTGTTCGGTCCAGTTCTGAGCAAGACGGTTGTTTCCCGTCGAGACGATCATGCCAGGATGACACCGGGATGTGGACTACAGCCAACCCCGGTCGGTGGCCAGCCGCACCGCCTCGGCACGGGTCCGAGTGCCGGTTTTGCTGATAGCCGCCGAGAGATAGTTGCGCACAGTGCCCTCGGACAGGTAAAGGCGGCCGGCAATTTCTGCGATCGGAGCGCCCTGCGCCGCCGCCCCGAGCACATCGGCTTCACGACCTGTCAGCGGCGATTCGCCCATCATCAATGTTTGCGCAGCCAGCACCGGATCGACCACGGTCAACCCGGCGTGCACCCGCCGGATGCTGTCGATGAGTTGCTCAGGTGGCGCGTCCTTGACCAGGAATCCGGTGGCACCGGACTGCAGCGCCCGCCGCAGATAACCGGGTCGCCCAAAGGTGGTCAGGATGATCACCCGGCAGCTGGGAAGTTGGGCCCGCAACGCTGCCGCCGCGGCAAGTCCGTCCAGTCCTGGCATCTGCACGTCCAGCAACGCCACCTGCGGGTCCGTCCGGTGCGCTGCGTCAACCACCTGGTCCCCGGAGGCAACCTGGGCGACCACTTCAATATCACTCTCCAACCCCAGCAGAGCAGCAAAAGCGCCGCGAATCAGTGCTTGATCGTCGGCCAGCAGCACTCTGATCACGAGCCTGACTCCAGTTCGGCATAGACCCGGAAGCGACCGCGCTCGCACGGCCCCGAATGCAAGGTGCCGCCCACCGCGGCAAGCCGCTCGCCAAGCCCGGTCAGGCCCGAACCCGATGCACCGGCTACGCTGGCCCCATCATTCTCGATACTGACAGTGCGACGCGTCACGGTGATCTCGCAAAGGGTGGCGCGAGAATGCCGGACAACATTGGTCACTGCCTCCCGGACCACGTAGCCGAACACTTCCCGGCCCGCGGTGTCGACCTCGTCCACCGCCTGTGGCACAACAGCGCGGATTCCGGCAGCTGCCAACACCGACTTGGCGATAGCCAACTCCCCGGCGAGGGAAACATCACGAATCCCGGCCGCGGTTGACCGAACATCTGTCAGCGCCTCTCTGGCCAACTTCTCCACCTCGCCGATTTCTCTGGTGGCACCGTCTATATCGCTTGCGAGGAGCCGCCTGGCCAGCCCGGCCTTCACCGTGATCGCAGTGAGCGAGTGTCCCAAAATGTCATGCAGGTCCCTGCCTATCCGGGCCCGTTCAGCAGCGACAGCGAGATCTGCCAACTCTTCTCGGGTAGCACGCAGTTCCCGATTGATCCTGATGTTGTTAGCAAACCCGGCCATCCAAAGACTGACCGCAATCAGCGTGAGTGCCAGCTCCCACTGTGGACCAGCGGGATCACGCCAGCTCAATGCCACCATCAACGCCGCGAGAAAACCGGCCAGCACGAGCGTTCCCCGGATGCGGAACAAAGCAGCACCGGACACCGCGACGAATATCCACAAAACCGATAGGTCAAATTTGATCAACGGGTACAGCGCCCAACTCAACAAGAACATCGACGCCGGGACCAAGATTCGCGTCCAGTCGGTATTCCCCAGAGCCCGCCGGACACCGAACATATAAATCGCTGCGAAAGCCAGCAGGGTCGCCACCCCACCGGTCTTGGCCGGTAACCCACCCGGACCGGAGATGATCTCGGCAAACGGAAACAGCAGGTAAACCAACCCGATAGCGGCACCGATCGACCATTTCTGTTGACCCTCCCGTGACGGCGGCCGGACCGGGCCCGAACTCTTGTCCGTTCCGTTCACTTTCGGCCTCTCAGTTCTCCGGATCCTGCTATCGCTTGATCCTGCTATCGCCGCGGTGCTTTTTCAGATCTTGCTACCGCTGCGACGGTAGGCCCACGAAACGACGAATCCCATCGCGACCGTCCAGGCGAGGAGTACCAAAACCCCGAATAGCGAGAAACTGCCGTACCCGGTGGTCGCTCTTGCCAGCGCAGCCATCTGATAAGACGGTAGCGCCTTGGCCAGATTCTGAAGCCAGCCGGCCATTCCCTCGAGCGGGAACCACAGGCCGCCCAGGATACTCATGCCCAGATAGACAAGCATTGTCATCGGCTGCACCGAGTCTGCGGTGCCGGCAAACCCGATCACCAACCCGATGACGGTGAATGGGATCAAACCGAGCCAGATCGCCAGACCGGCCGCCACCCATTGACCCGCCGTCAGAGAAACATCCCCGACCACCGCGCCGGCCACAAACACCAATAAAATCGCCGGTAAGCAGACCATCATCGACACGGCGGCCTTCGCAACCAGATAGGCCTGCGGACTCAGCGCTGTCAGGCGCAACTGTCGGTTCCAGCCGGTTGATCGTTCGATGGCCACCCGGGCCGCCGAGTTGATGGCGGCCCCGATACCCCCAAATGCGGCCATTGAAATCATCAAGTAGGCCGAGGTCGAATAGCCACCTGGCGAATCATCGATGGACTGTCCTTTGTAGAGCCCGGTGTAGATCAAATACAGCACCAACGGCAGAATCAGAGTGAAGATCAGGAACCTGGTATTTCGAAAGGTCGCCCTGGCCGACATCAGTGTGTAATTCAGCGTCATCGTCATGACGGACTCCCGGTCTTGGTCTGGGTGGTGGCGGTCAACTCGAGGAAAGCATCTTCGAGATTGGCCGAGTAGATTTCGATATCATGCGTATTCGCGTTGCGGCGCAAAAGTTCTCGCAGTGCACTGTCCGAATCTTTACATTTGAGCCATACCTGGCCGGCCCGCATTTCAACTTCCGTGACGCCGGGCAGACTTTCCAGCGCCTGCTGATCAGATCCCGGTACCGTTGCTCTGATGGTGCGACCAACAACGGCGGACTTGATCTGGGATCCAGTGCCGTCGGCGACTATTTTCCCCTTGGCCAGCACCAGGATCCGGTCGGCGAAGTCATCGGCCTCCTCCAGATAGTGAGTGGCAAATAATACCGTTCGGCCCTGCGCGGTGAACTCCCGCATGGACGCCCAGAAGGCACGCCTGACTTCGACATCCATTGCCACCGTCGGCTCGTCGAGCACCAGGAGGTCCGGATCCGGTACCAGCGCCAGCGCAAACCGAACTCGTTGCATCTGCCCGCCGGAGAGCTTGCTGGTCTGCTGCTTCGCGATGTCGGTGATCCCGGCTCGTTTCATCGCCTCCTGAGCCGACATCGGCTTGCGATGCAGCGCCGCAAACGTTTTGACCATCTCCCCGACCGTGACGTCCGGCAGCAGCGCACCGGATTGCAGCATCGCGCCGACGTGACCACCGCGTACCGCTTCCGTCGGTAACATCCCGAAGACACTCACCGACCCGGCATCCGGTTCGGTCAGGCCGAGCACCATATCGATAGTGGTCGACTTTCCGGCACCGTTCGGGCCCAGAAATGCGACCACCTCGCCGGGCGCGATGGTGAGATCGAGGTCGCGTACTGCGATCAACGAGCCGAAACTCTTGCGCAGACCTTTGAGGTCGACCGCAGCGCCCTGGGGCGCCTGATGCAGGTGGGACTGAGTTGGAGTGGCTTTTGCTGTTGTCATGAATTCAATCTGACAGCTGGTCGGCATCCGGACCCATGCACTCTGTCAGTGAAAGGCCATGACAGATGTCATTGCTTCACGTTCGCCGGTTCGGCGCCGGGGGCGAACTCGCTACGTCCGTCCACCCCATTGGGCCGCGCCCATCGTCGGCGAATTGCTACCGTCGACAGTATGGAAACACGCCGACCTTTCTCGGGTCTGTTTTTGTTCACTCGACCCGATCGGCTTCGGCGTAGTGCAATCGCCGGTACATTGATTTTAGCGATGGTGACCGCTGGTTGTTCATCGGCGGTGGCGGGACGTGCCACAGCAACTACAGCCGCCCCCACCAGCAGTGCCAGGACGTCGGCCGGTGCGACGCCGGGTGCGGCAGAGCCGAGTAGCTCTGGCAGCAGTGCAAGTTCGGATCAGCCCGCTACCGGCGGCTCGGTAGATTCTCCCGACCCAGGCGGACCCTTCCAAGTCGATGGCGCTACCGGCGCCCTGGGTGGAACCGACCCGTAT
>JBBSUU010000262.1:0-4914 GCA_038234115.1 Mycobacteriales bacterium | reverse complement strand
TCGCAGGGGTCGATGGATAGTCAAAGCTCGCCTCGGGGTCATTGCCGGTACCGGCCGAGTCCGAAACCGAAGCCGGGCGGATGGACGCCGGTGCCGAGGTTGGTGCTGCCGTGGTGGCTGCCCTCGACTCGTTCGATGAGTTGATGCTCGGCCCGGTGCCGGTTACCGTAGCGACTCCCCGCGATGGCGCAGCGCAGCCGGTCAGCACGGTAAGGGCACCGGTGAGCGCCAGCGTCATGAGCCTGGTGTGCATTGCCCGCAACAGCTTCTCCCCCACCTGCAAAATTCCCGGTTACCGGAGGCCGACGTTACCCGAATGGGCGCAGCGCCATCGCTGTTCGGATAATGACCCCCGATGCCTGAGCTACCGGGAACGGGCGATCACAAACTGACTCAACGATCCCAGGGCGTCTCGAGAAACCGACGGCGGAAGTTCGGCCAGCGCCTCTTGCGCTGTGGTGGCGAATCGGTCCAGAGTTTGCTTGGCCTGCTTCATGCCGGCCGACTCCCGCAGTAGCGCAACGGCTTCGGCGACCTCAGCTTCGTCGGTCAACGGGCGAGAAACCAAATCGATCAGGCGGGTGTCGACGCCGTCCCGGATGGTATAGAGCGCAGCCAGGGTGGGAACGCCCTCGCGAAGGTCCGTCCCGGGAGTTTTACCCGAATCGGTGGAAGTGATGTCGATGATGTCGTCGGAGATCTGGAAAGCAAGACCAACCGCCCGACCATAGCGCCGCATCGACGAAATCTGCTCCTCGGTGGCACCGGAGAACATCCCGGCGTAGCGCGCGCAGGTGTCGATCAGCGACGCAGTCTTCTCATCCAACACTGTGAGATGGTGTTCGATCGGATCGTCCTGTGCGCTGGGCCCAATGGTCTCCCTGGTCTGGCCGGTGACCAGTTCGGCGAAAGTCTCGGCAATGATCCGTACTGCGTCCGGTCCCAGATCGGCGACCAGACGCGACGCGTGCGCAAACAGGAAATCACCGGTCAGGATGGCGATCGAGTTGTCCCAGCGGGCATTGGCCGATTTAGCGCCGCGACGAACCTCCGCCTCGTCCATGACGTCGTCGTGGTAGAGGGTGGCCAGGTGAATCAGTTCGACCACGGCCCCGGCGGTGACAACTTCCGGATTGGTGGGATGCGGTCCGACACCGGCAGCTACCAGCGTAAATAGAGGCCGGAATCGCTTACCCCCGGCATGCATCAGGTGCGACGCAGCTTCAGTGACGAAGGGGAAGTCCGAAATCAACTCTTGGGCCAACAGGTCTTCCACCGCCGCCAGACCTGTCGCGACGCGACCGGCCAGAGCTGGATCGGCCAGCTCGATGCCTGCAATTACACCGGGATAGATCACCATGTAACCCTACGGGACGACGCTGAGCGGTTTCGACCCTGCAGACTACGCAACGCTGCCTCCCCGAACGTGCAGCTCCCCGCTCCGCACAACAGTGCGTGACATCGGTTATCCGCGGCGGGCCAACTCAGCGGCAACCTGACCGCCCAGGGCGACATTTCCCCGGTAGACATCGACATTTACCTCCAGGCTGGCGCCACCGGTGGCGCGCTGCACAAAGTCCAGCAGGAACGGAGTCGTGTCATTGCCACTGATTCCGGCAGCCTCAACCGCGCCCAACGCTTGCGCCAAAACCGCCGTGTGCACCTGCGGGTCGAGTTGCTTGTCGGCATCGATCGGATTTGCCAGCAGCACCGCTGACTCCAGACCCAGGGCATCTCGCGCGTTGATCACGTCGGCCGCCTCCGCCGGTGAATCCACCCGGTAAGCGATCTGATAGCCCGAATCGCGGATGTAGAACCCAGGAAATGCCGTGGTTCGATAACCGATCACCCCGATGTTGAATGTTTCCAGTCTTTCCAGGGTTGCCGGGATGTCCAATATCGACTTCACACCGGCACTGACCACCAAGATCGGTGTGTTCGACAAAGCGATCAGGTCGGCCGACTCGTCGAAGGTACTGGACGCACCACGGTGGACGCCGCCGAGGCCGCCGGTGGAGAACACCTTGATCCCAACCCGATGGGCAAGCAACGCGGTCGCCGCGACGGTGGTGCCGCCGGAGAGCCTGCGGGCCACTGCGATGGGCAGGTCGCGAATGCTGATCTTCACGTTGTCATCGGCGGCCGCGAGTTGTTCAATTTGCTCCCCCGACAGCCCGACGACGGGTACTCCCTCGACAACCCCGATGGTCGCCGGCACCACTCCCATCCCGCGGAGGGTGGCCTCGGCTTCCACCGCCACCTGCAGGTTGCGAGGTTGCGGCAGCCCGTGGGTGAAAATAGTGGATTCCAGCGCCACCACCGGCCGGCCGGCCGCGAGCGCCTCACTGACCTGCTCGGAACAGGTAATTGTTGCGGTACTTGTCATTTCGGTTCCTCTCGAGTTCGTTCAAATCCAGTCCTGACAACAGCGAAGCCAACTCTAGGGTGTGCTGGCTAGCCCGCAGCCGCGCGTACCTCCCGCACCAGCAGGGCCACCTGCAAACACAGTCGTGACTCGGTATCGGCCAGGTCGATACCGAGAAGTTTTTCGATCGTGGCCAAGCGCGCATAGAGGGTGGGCCGGCTGATCCCCACCTGTTGACACATCACGCTCTTGTTGCCGCCCAGATCCAGGAAGATGCGAAGTAGCGCCTCCAAATCGCTTCCGTGGTCCAGATCATGGGTCAGCAGCGCGGCCAACTCGGATTCGGCAAAAGCCAGCACTCGTGGATCCTCCCGAAGGGCGGCCAACAGTCCCCGTAATCTGATGTCGGCGCTGGTGTAGAAGTCCGCGCGACGATTGGCCGGCAGGCTCAGTGACACTCTCGCAATGTGGGCGGCGGCGCGCAGGCTCTCCCCGCTGGCCGCCACCGAGGCCGCGGTTTCGCCGATCCCGATGCGCCACAACTGATCACCGAATCGGAGCTCGGAATCCGCCGTGGCGAGTTGCTTGTTCAACCGGGCAATCAGCACTCGAACCAGGTCGCTGGATCTGGTTCTGGTCGGGACCCCGAGCAGGACCGCGATCAGATCATCATCCGTCGGGGCGGCGATCACGCTCAGCCCCGCAGAACGGGCCGCCTGGGACACCTGACCGGCGAACTCGGCAGTTCGACGCTGCGCGTTCAACCGACCGGAGCGGGTTGAACGCCCGGCCGGCCGGGTGGCCAGGCACAGTGGCAGGTAGGACGAGACTCTGGGCAGCGCCAGCACTTCGGCTCGCAAGGCGATCTCGGCCGCGCCGCGCCCGGCCAGCAGATCGGTCAGAATTCCGCCGTGGGCCTGCTGCTCGAGGCGATGGGCATTTTCATCGACCAACGCATTCAAGGTGATTGCCTGCGCCGCACGTTGGACCAACATCTGCAATTCTTCGAGGCTGACCCGGCCGGCCGGAAGTGATATCAACCTCGCCCAGCGCTGTGCCTCGGTACCTACCTCAGCACTTACCCATTCTGCGCTGGGACGCAGGTGCTGCCTGGATCGCTGTTCCCAATTTGCCAGCGACTCCCTGAGCCCGAGCCCGCGGGTGCGGTAGCCGATCACCCGATGACCCAAATCCTCCAGGATCATCGAACAACCACCCAGATCACTTGCTGCATCGAGTATCTCCTGAGTGCTGGCGCCTTCCAGACTCAGTCGGTGGAACATCTCGTGAACGGTGTGGGAGAACCGTAACGACTCGTGCTGAGCGTTGAGAATACGCGCGTGCACCTGCTGAGTAATCTCCACAAACCGCACCGGGTGGGCCAGCACGATGATGGGGAGGCCGGCCCGATTACCCAATTCGGCGAGCGCCGCCGGTGCCTTGCTGAAGTTTCGTCCCAGTTCCAAGGTCAACCCGCCGGCGCCCGCCGCCGCCAGCCGATCCACGAATTCGGCCAACCCGCGGCTGTCCCCAGGCGCCAGGAAATTACCGGTGGTCAGCACCATCTCGCCACCGGATAGGACGGCCGCAACGTCATGGAGCTCGGTAACGTGCACCCAGCTGATCTCCCGACCCGTTTGCCCAACGGCGCTGATCAGCCGGGGGTTCGCGGAGCGAAGCGCATCCAATGCCAGGAAGTCCGAAATGGTGTAGGCCACGGCGCCAGGGTACTTGACACCACGTCAAGCAAATAGTCCGATCCTTTACATGCCGGCTCTGGTATCGGGCACCGGCCGCCGTCATGCTGCCTGCATGACTGTCACCACTACGAACGAACTAGGCTGCTGGCAGCACATGGGAATCCCCAGGATTGAACAACAGAACCTCCCCCCGGAAACGCACCCCGTCCAACAGGAGAAATAGGAAAAAGACATGACGACTGAGGCATTGGCAAAAACCCGCTCGCACGCTTGGGAATTGGATCGTCAATATGTTTTCCATTCCTGGTCGGCCCAGGCGACCCTGAACCCGATGGAAGTGGTCGCAGCGCAAGGTTGCTACGTCTGGGACGGCGACGGCAACAAGCTCTTGGACTTCTCCTCGATGCTGGTCAACACCAACATCGGCCATCAGCATCCCGCAGTCGTCAAAGCCATCGCCGAGCAGGCCAACACGTTGGCAACCGTTGCGCCGCAATATGTCAACTCCGCTCGTAGCCGGGCAGCAGAGCTCATAGTGGCCAAGGCACCCGGTGATCATTTTCGAAAGGTGTTTTTCACGAACGGCGGCGCCGATGCCAACGAGCACGCTGTGCGGATGGCTCGGCTGTACACCGGAAAACACAAGGTACTGAGCCGGTACCGCAGTTATCACGGGGGCACCGAACTGGCAGTGAACCTGACCGGTGACCCCAGGCGCTGGCCGAACGACCACGCCGCCGCCGGTGTCGTGCACTTCTTCGGGCCCTTTGCCTACCGTTCGCATTTCCACGCCACTGACGAAATCCAGGAGAGCCAGCGCGCGCTGGAGCATTTGGAGCAGGTCATTGC
>JBBSUU010000261.1:0-4937 GCA_038234115.1 Mycobacteriales bacterium | reverse complement strand
GAACTCGGCAAGGTGATGGCCAAAAAATTGGCCCCCATGCTGACCGGGGAACAGAACACCGATGGCCAGGACACCTCGACGGTCGCCTTGGTTGCGCGGTATCTTGCCGGTCGAGGCAGGTCCTGACGGTAGTCGGGCAGGTCGCTGATAGTTTGCTGCCCGTCGGCTGCGGGCAAACCTTCAGTGGACGAACAGCTTTTCGTGGTTCCATCGATGTGAGAGGACGGCAGTGATGACGTTGGCAGCAAAGATTCGGCGCGCACCGGTACGGCTGGCTTCTGGTTCATTCATCTTGAACTCCGGCCTGAGCAAGCTCAAAGCTGATGAAGCCACCGCGGCCGGACTTCACGCGATGGCAGTAGCGGCCTACCCATTTCTGAAACGGGTTCCGGCCACCGCCTTCATCAAGGCACTCGCGGTCACCGAAATCGGCGTCGGCGCTGCCCTGCTGCTTCCCATCGTCCCTGCGGGTCTGGCCGGTATCGCACTCACCGGTTTTGCCGGTGGGTTGGTCGGGCTATACGTACGGACGCCGGCACTTCACGACAAGTACCTGCGCCCGACCCAAGCCGGAACCGCCATCGCCAAGGACGCCTGGCTGGCCGGCATCGGCGTCAGTCTGGTTGTCGATGCTGCCCTCAGCGAGGCGAGTAAGACGATTAAGACTGACGGCTGAGGATAAGCGCCCGGCATCGCACAGCACCCATCCCTCCGCTGCCGACGTCTTCGGATCAGGCGCTGTCTGTCATCAACATTGGCTGTCTGCAGCATTGGCTGTCTGCAACATTGGTCGACGTCAACTCTGAGTCGTAGGCGGAAATATTATCTGGTGCAGTAGGCCAGAGTTGGACACTTGTGCTCCCCAGGAGTGCGAGAATGACGCTGTAGTGGCTACGGTCGCCCCGATGCCGAACTCGGTATTTTTCGATGGTGGCATCGCGTTCCATCAGGGCTACCTTTCGGTCCAGTCCCATGGCTGTCTCCATCTCTCGGGTGCCGCATCCGAAGTATTCTTCGACAACCTGGTCCTGGGCGATCAAATCGTTGTCTTTGGCGCTGAGCCCTACTGATCCCAGTTCCACCCGGCAGCGCGCTGAAAATGAGTCACCGGTGTGGCGCCCGGTGGTCCCGGGCCAATCGGATCCAAGATCCCTCGCTGAGGCGAGGCGTACCGTGGGAGAGCGTGCAGACCACACCACTTTCAGACCTTCCCGCTACCCTTGCAGAACTCCGGGCCTCCGGGCACGAATTACGCTCCGTCAAGGCCGAATTGCGCGAGAACCTGCTGAGCGCCCTCCGCAGTGGAACACCCGCCTGGACCGGTATCGTCGGCTTTGATGAAACCGTCCTGCCACAACTGGAGCGGGCTATTTTGGCCGGTCACGACGTGGTTCTGCTGGGTGAGCGCGGACAGGGCAAGACGCGGCTCCTTCGCAGCCTGGTTTCCCTTCTCGATGAGTGGACACCGGTCATCACCGGCAGTGAGATCGGTGAGCACCCCTATCAGCCGATCACGCCGGCATCGGTTCGGCGGATCCGGGAGCTGGGTGATGACCTGCCGATCAGCTGGAAGCACCGAGACGAGCGGTATACCGAGAAGCTGGCCACCCCAGACACAGCGGTCGCCGACCTGATCGGTGATGTGGATCCGATCAAGGTTGCCCAGGGTCGATCCCTGGGCGATCCGGAAACCATCCACTACGGCCTCGTTCCTCGGGCACACCGCGGGATTGTGGCCATCAATGAACTACCCGACCTGGCCGAACGTATCCAGGTCGCACTGCTCAATGTGATGGAGGAAAGGGATATCCAGGTCCGCGGGTACACACTTCGGCTGCCGCTGGACATCATGTTGGTGGCGTCGGCAAATCCGGAGGACTACACCAACAGGGGGCGCATCATCACCCCACTGAAAGACCGCTTCGGTGCCGAAGTCCGCACCCACTATCCGTTGGAGTTGGCAGATGAGATCGCTCTGATTGAACAGGAATCTTCCCTGACTGCAGCTGTGCCGCAACATCTGATCACCATCATTGCCAGATTCACCAGGCTGCTGCGCGAATCCAACTCAGTGGATCAGGGTTCGGGGGTATCCGCCCGCTTTGCGGTCGCAGCAGCTGAGACGGTTGCCGCCGCCGCGTTGCGCCGGTCCGCGATTCTGGGTGAAAGCAACCCCACTGCACGGCCTATCGACCTGGAATCAACGCTGTCAGTCCTGCGCGGCAAGCTTGAGTTCGTCACCGGCGAGGAGGAGCGCGCGCAGGAGGTGCTCGAGCATCTCCTGCGCCGGGCCACCGCCGAGACGGCACGCTCGCTGTTGCGGGGTATCGACCTGTCCGACCTGGCCGAGGCCGTGGCCAAACATCCGCTGCGCACCGGTGATCGAGTCAGCGCAGCAGAGGTGGTCGCCGCACTGCCGGTGCTGCCTTCGGTGACTGCCCTCGCAAGCAGGCTCGGGGCCGACGGTACGGAGGATCCCGGACCGATGGCGGCAGCCGCCGAGTTGGCCCTGGAGTTGCTCTTTCTGACCCGGAGACTGGCCAAGCAGCCCAACCAAAAAGACAACACCGTGCGCTATGGCTGATGACCCGGGCAACAACCGACCGGGTTTCTACGCCGGTTCCTATTCTTATGGTGCTTACGTGGACGGCCCGGATCCGCTGGCTCCGCCGCCAGACCTGCGATCGCTGATCGATCAGATCGGCGATGAGGTGATGCTGGGAAGTTCACCTTCGCAGGCCCTGCGGGAATTGCTTCGGCAGGGGATGCAGGGCCGAGGGTTGGACGGTCTGCTCCGCCGGGTCTGGAAGCGGCGGCGCGAACTTCAGAAGAACAGCCGCCTTGACGGCACCCTGCAAGAAGTCCGGGAGTTGTTGGACCAGGCGCTCACGGCCGAACGAACTTCGTTGAGCACCGATCTGTCCGGGCCCGGCGACGAGTTCCGGGCCATGGAGTTGGACATGCTCTCGCCCAACACCGCTGCGGCCGTGCGGGAGCTGAATAAGTATCAGTGGAAATCAGCTGAAGCCGCCGAAAAGTACCAACAGATCAAGGATCTGCTGGGCGCGGAGATGCTTGACCAACGCTTCGACGGCATGAAGCAGGCGTTGGAATCAGCAACCCCGCAACAGGTGGCGGCTGTCCAAGAAATGTTGGTCGATCTCAACTCGTTGTTGGCAGCTCACGCGGCCGGCCAGAACACCGACCGTCAGTTCGACGAGTTCATCGAGAAACACGGTCAGTACTTCCCGGAACAACCATCAACGGTGGATGAACTGATCGACTTACTCGCAGCCAGAGCGGCAGCCGCCGCTCGGATGATGCGCTCGCTGAGTCCGGAGCAGCGCGCTGAACTGAGCGCCCTGAGTCAACAGGCATTCGGCGATAGAACACTGGCCGATGCCATGGCGCAATTGGACGCCCAACTGCAGGATCTTCGGCCCGGCGAGGATTGGTCGGGAGCAGGAAATTTTGACGGCGACGGTCCGTTGGGGATGGGGGCCGCCACTCGGGCGATGGAACAGCTTGGCGCCCTCGATGCACTGGCAGAGCAGTTGGGCCAGAGTTACCCCGGCGCTGCCCTGGCCGACATCGATGCCGACGCCCTGCGGGATGCACTGGGCGAAGCGGCCGGACAGGATCTGCAGGAACTCACCGATCTGGAACGACAACTTCGCGACCAGGGCATATTTGATCGCGCCGCTGATGGGACGCTGCGGTTGTCGCCGAAGGCACTGCGGCGGCTGGGGGAGTCAGCGCTTCGGGACGCGGTTAAGCAGGTAGGTAGCCGGACGGGGGAACGGGATACGAACCGCTCGGGCGCGACGGGTGAGCCGACCGGCGCAAGCCTTCCCTGGGAGTTCGGCAGTACCGCCGCGTGGGATGTGCCCAGGACGTTACTGAATTCCCAACTGCGACAAGCAGGCGGCAATCCGCAGCAGCTGGACGTCTCCGATGTGGCCATCATCGAGACCGCCCGGCGTACCAGAGCAGCGGTCTCATTGTTGGTGGATACCTCGTGGTCGATGGTTCAGGACGGCCGTTGGGTTCCGATGAAACGCACTGCTTTGGCGCTGCATCAACTGATCTCGACACGGTTCCGGACCGACGATCTGCAGTTGATCACCTTCGGTAGGCAGGCGGCCAAAGTCGAATTGGGGGAACTGATCGGACTGGAGGGAGCCTATGTTCAAGGCACCAATTTGCATCATGCCCTCTTGCTGGCCGGCCAGCATCTTCGACGTCATCCGGATGCAATGCCGGTAGTCATGGTGGTCACCGATGGGGAACCCACCGCCCACCTCGAGGCCGCCGGCCGGGTCCAGTTTTCCTATCCACCACAACCGGAGACGCTGCGCGCCACCGTCTTCGAACTCGACCGGCTGACCGCCAGAAAAGCAGCCATTACGTTTTTCATCCTCGGCGATGACCCACGGTTGGCCCAATACATGGACGAACTGGCGCGCCGGTGCGGCGGTCGCGTGGTGGCCCCGGATCTCGATGGTCTCGGCGCAGAGGTGGTGGCGGACTATCTCAAACGACGTCGTTAGCCGGCCACTTGCGCTCAAACACCGCCGCTGTCCAGACGCCTTGCGCTCAACGGGGATGGTGGGCCGGGCCGGCTTGAGTTGGCCGCGCCTCAGGCCAAAACCAAGGCGCCGATTCCGGCCAAGACAATGGCCGACCCGATCAGGCGGCGCGCCGGGTGCGGTTCCTTGAGAACGAGCCACCCGAGCAGGCTTCCGACAACGATGCTGGTTTCCCTGGCCGGGGCCACCACTGCCACCGGAGCCAACAGCATCGCTTCCAGCACCAGGACGTAGGCCAACGGGGAAAGTACTGCCACCACGGCGATTTCACGCCAATAGCTCTTGATCATGGGTACGGTGACCGGGCGGCTACGCCATGCCCCGGGCGCCAACATCACAGTCTGCAGT
>JBBSUU010000260.1:0-4946 GCA_038234115.1 Mycobacteriales bacterium | reverse complement strand
GGGTCCCTGCCACCCCAGTGATCGACGAGACCCATCTCGTCGATCGTGGCCGCAACTCCGCGGCACATATCGACGACCTGTCCAAGGCGATCATCGAACAACTGCAGGAAGATGGCCGGCGACCGTATGCGAGCATCGCCGCGGCGGTCGGCCTCTCGGAGGCAGCGGTACGACAACGGGTGCAACGCCTGATCGGATCAGGCGTGGTGCAGATTGTCGCCGTCACCGACCCCCTGCAGGTCGGCTTCAATCGCCAGGCGATGATCGGCATCAGGGCCGAGGGCAATCTGAACCCGGTTGTCGACGCCCTGTGCGCGATGGACGAAGTGGACTACGTCGTCGTGACGGCCGGCTCCTTCGACATCCTGGCCGAAGTCGTCTGCGAGGACGATGAGCAATTGCTCTCGTTGCTCAACGAGAGAATCAGAACGATCGAAGGGGTACGAAGCACCGAAAGCTTCGTCTACCTCAAGCTTTCCAAACAAACCTATACGTGGGGAACCCGATGAGTAACAAGAATGTCACCGACCATCTGTGGATGCACTTCACCCGGATGTCCTCCTACGACAACGCCCCGGTACCGATCATCGAGCGCGGCGAGGGTGCCTATATCTGGGACTCCAACGGCAAGCGTTACCTGGACGCACTTTCCGGCCTCTTCACAGTTCAGGTCGGACATGGCCGCAAGGAACTGGCCGCCGCCGCCGCCGCGCAGGCCGAGAAACTGGCCTTCTTCCCGATCTGGTCCTATGCCCACCCGGCCGCCATTGAACTTGCCGACCGGTTGGCCGCGCTGGCCCCGGGCGACCTGAACAAGGTTTTCTTCTCCACCGGCGGCGCCGAATCCGTCGAAACCGCCTGGAAGGTGGCCAAACAGTTCTTCAAGCTCACCGGAAAACCCGGCAAGCACAAGGTGATATCGCGAGCCATCGCCTACCACGGCACCACCCAGGGGCGCTGTCGATCACCGGTATTCCGCCGTTCAAGGAGGCGTTCGAACCGCTGATGCCCGGTACCTTCCGGGTCCCGAATACCAACTTCTACCGGGCCCCGGAACACCTGGCCGACGACGAGAAGGCCTTTGGACTCTGGGCGGCCAACCGGATCGAAGAGGCCATCCTGGCCGAGGGACCGACGACCGTCGCGGCTGTATTCCTCGAGCCGGTGCAGAATGCGGGCGGCTGCTTCCCACCCCCGCCGGGCTACTTCCAACGGGTCCGCGAGATCTGCGATGAGTACGACGTCCTTTTGGTGTCGGATGAGACGATCTGCGCCTATGGCCGTCTGGGCACGATGTTCGGCGCCCAGAAGTTCGACTTCCAGCCCGACATCATCACCACCGCCAAGGGTTTGACCTCCGGTTACTCGCCACTGGGCGCGGCCATCATCTCGGACCGGATCTATGAGCCATTCAGCAAGGGCGACAACATGTTCGGCCACGGCTACACCTTCGGTGGGCACCCGGTGTCCTGTGCGGTGGCGCTTGCCAACCTGGACATCTTCGACCGCGAGGACATCCTGGGTAACGTCCTACGGAATGAGAATCCGTTCCGACAGACGCTGGAGAAGCTGCTGGATCTGCCGATTGTCGGCAACGTGCGAGGTGATGGCTACTTCTACGGTATCGAACTGGTCAAAGACGCTGCCACCAAGGAAACGTTCGACGCCGACGAGAGTGAACGAATTCTGCGCGGTTTCTTGTCCAAGGCATTGTTCGACAACGGCTTGTACTGCCGGGCGGATGACCGCGGCGACCCCGTCGTGCAGGTCGCGCCGCCGTTGATCTGCGACCAAACCCAATTCGACGAGATGGAGCAGATCCTGCGCAGCGTGCTCACTGACGCCTGGACGTTGCTGTAACCGATGACCTCGCCCGCCGCATCGGATTCGGCTACCTCTGATCCCCATGGTTACCGGGGACTCTCGCTCTGGCTGGATCAGGTCGAGGACTCCCTGCACCCTCGGCCCGCGCTGCCCGGCGACACGGCCGCTGACATCGCGATTGTGGGCGCCGGATTTACCGGCCTCTGGACGGGTTATTACCTGGCCCGGGCCGATCCGTCGCTGCGGATCGTGATCCTTGAATCCGAGGTGGCCGGCTTCGGCGCCTCCGGTCGCAACGGTGGCTGGTGTTCGGAACTTTTCCCGGCGTCATCGGCCAAGATTGCCCGGGACAAGGGGCGATCTGCCGCGTTGCTGATGAGATCTGCAATGCGTGAATCCATCTCGGCGGTCTCGGCAGCCATTGCTGCCGAGGGCATCGACTGCTCATTTACCCGGGGCGGCACGGTCGCTATGGCGCGATCGGCCACTCAGCTGCAGCGCGCCCACCACCAGGTGGCGGATGCAAGAAAGTGGGGCGACACCGAGGACGATCTACGTTTCCTCGAGGCGGATGAGACCGCCGGGTTTGTCGGCGCAAGTGGTCTGCTCGGTGGCACCTACACACCGCACTGTGCGGTGCTGGATCCGGCTCGGCTGGTGCGCGGCCTCGCCGACCGTGTGGTGGCCCTGGGAGTGCAATTGTTCGAACACAGCCCGGTACGCAGCATCGGACCCCATTGCGTCAGTACCGATCTGGGTACAGTTCGCGCCGAGGTGGTGATTCGAGCCACCGAGGCCTACACCTCGGGCATTTCCGGATCGCGCCGCGAGGTGGCGCCGGTCTATTCCTTGGTGGTGGCGACCGAGCCGCTGACCTCGACGCAGCTCGATGCCATCGGGTTGGATATCCGGCCCAGTTTTACCGACTTTCGGCACCTGATCTCCTACGGCCAACGCACTGCCGACGGACGTATCGTCTTCGGCGGTCGCGGCGCTCCCTATCACTTCGGATCGCGCACCAAGGCAGAATTCGATTCTGATCCCCGCGTCTTCAACCTGTTGCAGCGTAACTTGATCGAGCTGTTCCCGGGACTGGAAGGGGTGAAGTTTACGCACTCGTGGGGGGGCCCACTGGGCGTCCCCCGGGATTGGCACGCATCCGTCGGTTTCGACCCGTTGACCGGATTCGGCTGGGCCGGTGGCTATGTGGGTGACGGGGTGTCGACGACCAACCTGGCCGGGCGCACTTTGGCGGACTTGGTGCGCGGGGTGGATTCCGATCTGACCGCGCTCCCCTGGGTGGGACACCGATCGCGTCGCTGGGAACCGGAACCGTTGCGCTGGGCAGGCGTCAACGCCGGACTCAAAGTGATGCAATTGGCCGATGCATCCGAGGCTCGTTCCGGTCGAGAGTCCAGAACGGCCAAAGCCTTCGGTCGTCTACTCGGCGGCTGACCCAGCTTGATCGTCAACCAGCGATCAGAACCATCGTTCCAGCACCAGCGCGACTCCATCCTCATGGTGAAAACCAGCGATTTCATTGGCGATAGCGCTGACTTCGGCATGTGCGTTGGCCATCGCGACCCCATGCCCGGCCCAAGTGAGCATTTCCAGGTCGTTGGGCATATCGCCGAATGCGATCACCTCGCTCGGATCAACATCCCACTGCTTGGCCAGCCGGTCCAGTGCGGTGCCCTTGTTCACACCGGACGCCGCAACCTCGATCAGGCCGTCGTCGGAGGAGTAGGTCACGCTGACCCGCGCGCCGGCTGCCTTACGGGCGTTTTGCGCCAGATCCCGGGAGTCCCGGCCGCTGCGAACCAGCAACTTGGCGACCGGGAGGGAGAGCAGTTGATCGCGTGACACCCGCTGAAAGACGCCCTCGGCCCACGGATGGTCATAGTGGGCCTCGGCCCAGCAGGCGGCCAGATCGGTTCCGATTCGCTCCACGGCAACGGCAAACCGATCATCGTGCACGCTCAGATTGCCGACGAACTCCTGCATGGGCTCCGGGTGCAGCGGCGATGAGGAAAGGATCTCCCCGGCGCCGACGTCGTAGGTGATGGCGCCGTTCATGCACACGGCGGTGCCGGTGAAACCGGCCTCGATGACGGGGCCGAGCCACCAGATCGGCCGCCCGGTGGCAATCACCACGTGCGCGCCGCTGTCCGCGGCGCGTTTGAGCGCCGCCGCGTTCCGCTTGGAGACCAGGCCGGATTCGTCGAGCAGGGTGCCGTCCATATCGGACACGACCATTTGGGGAGCTTTCACACTCCCTATTCTTCCAGCCCCGCGCGCGGGGTCTGACCGCCATCGGTCCAGGGGCAGGATCGGGTGGAATTCTTCGGCGATCTCGGTAGCCAGAACTCGTGTTCAATTCCGGCTCCGCAACGCCGAGGTGTCCAGAACCACCTTGCTGCGGGTCGGTCCGGTGCAGCAGTCTCATTACAGTGAAGTCATGAGCGAACCTGCGGTGACGACCGGCCGAGCGGCGGGTGTCGAGGTCACCCCCAGAATGATGAAAACCGTTTTGGGCAACTTCGGGACAGGCGTCACCGTGGTCACCGCCGTGGCTCCCGATGGTCCCCTCGGATTCACCTGTCAGACATTTGCTTCGCTCTCGCTTTCTCCTCCACTGATCTCGATCTGCCCGGCTCGCACTTCTCGAACCTGGGGGCAGATTCGCGAGATCGGCAGTTTCTGCGTGAACATCCTGGCCGACGCCCACGGTGCCTGGTCGGACAACTTTGCCGTCAGCGGCGCCGACGGACGCAACAAGTTCGACGGTATCGACTATTTGACGGCGCCCGGTGGCGCGCCGATCCTGCCCGGCGTCCTGGCCTGGGTTGATTGCACCTTGCGGGCCGAGTACGACGGTGGCGACCACACCATCGTTGTTGCTGACGTCATGGATCTGGATGCCGGTCCTGATTTCAATCCGCTGTTCTACTTCCGCGGCGACTACCTGCGCAATGCCTAGCTGTTGTACCCATAGAGGTTGGTAACGGTGGTCGTGCGCATGACGGGGGTGAGGCCTTTGATTGCGGTGTGGGGCCGATGGTAGTTGTAGCGGTGCAGGAATGCGGGGAGGGCTTGGCTTCGGTGTTCATTTGATTGCCAGG
>JBBSUU010000259.1:0-4947 GCA_038234115.1 Mycobacteriales bacterium | reverse complement strand
GGGCGCGGGGGCGTGTGTTGCGCGGGTGGGTGGCTTGTGTCGGGGGGGGGGTTATTTCTCGGTGGTGTGGGATTGCTCGGGTGGTGCAGATTGCCCAACGGGGTCGGATGGCCAGATGTCGCCGGTGACGTAGCGCTGAATCGTAGGGGCGACAGCGTGAATGACTTCGATCGCCGGCATTGAGGCCAGCGGCTCCAATGCCAGCAAATATCGCACCGTGACAATGCCGAGAACCTGGGAGGCGACCAGATTGGCGCGCCGCATGGACTGGCCAGGCCCATAGCCGAGGTGGCTCAACACCTTTCCCAAGATCTGCGCACCCAAGAAGTCCCGGATCATCCCCACCGACTGCGGATCGGCAATAGCGGTGCGGAACGCGGAGATCAGTCCAGTGCCTTCGGGGGAATCCCAGGTTTGGAGCAACTCAGTCATCAGCGCAACTCCGACCCCGGCCGGGTCGCCCTGCGCGACTCGGAGCACTTTGGCGGGAATGTCGACCTCGATCTGCATGGTCGCCAGGAAGAGTTGCTGCTTGGTCCCGAAATAATGATGAATCAGCGCGCCGTCGACACCAGCGTCGGCAGCGATCTTGCGGATTGATGTTGCGGCGAAACCCCTCTGCGCAAAAGCGTTTCGGGCCGCGTGGAGGATGGCCGCCCGGGTATCGGGATTGCCCGGCCGACGTCCGGAACGGCTGGCAGTCACCACGATTCCACTGCTGATTCCAGTGCTGCGGTCACGGTGCCCCTTTCAACCTTGGTTCCGCCGGGACTTACTTTCATGCCGTCCGGCGACGCAGGGTTGCCGAAGCAAGCGCCAGGGCCAGAAGTACACACCCGCTGACGATACCGACCTCTCGCCATAACCCTGAAGTTGCCGCGGCGTTGGCCCCTACCCGGGCGAGTGCGTCAACTGCGTGGGTCAGTGGCATTACTTGGCTGACGCCGTCGAGCCACCCGGCCATCTCATTACGGGGGACGAAGAGCCCGCACAACAACAATTGAGGGATGACCACAATCGGCATGAACTGCACCGCCTGAAATTCGGTGCGGGCAAATGCCGAGCAGAGCAGACCAAGTGCCACGCCGAGAAGCGCGTTGAGTACCGCTATCAGCACCACCAGTTGAGCGCCGCCGGCCGTGCTCAGGCCGAAAAGCCAGTAGGCCGCGCCGCAGGTCACGGCGGCCTGCACTGCCGCCGCGAAGCCAAAGGCCAGCCCGTAGCCGAACAGCAGATCGAGTTTGCCCATCGGTGTGGTGAGTAAGCGCTCAAGGGTGCCAGAAGTGCGCTCCCGGAGCATCGCGATCGATGTCACCAGGAACATGATGATGAACGGGAACACACCGAGCATGACCAGCGCAATACGATCAAAAATCATCTGCTGGCCGTCAAACATGAAGTACAGCAACGCCATCAGCACGATAGGTACGACGAGCAACAGGGCAATGGTGCGGTGGTCGTGTTTGAGTTGGCGCAGGATACGGCCGGTGGTGGCCATCAGGATTCTGGCGTTCATCGCGATTGTCCTTCCAGGGTGTCAAGGGCAGGGACATCCTGGGCTCTGATGAGCTCGAGAAACGCTTCGTCCATGGAGGTAGTGCCGGCTGCAGCCAAAATCTGGTCGGGTGTGTCGTCAGCGATCATTCGACCGGAGCGCAGCAGGATCAAACGATCGCACCGCGTCGCCTCGTCCATCACGTGGCTGGAAACGATGACGGTTGTGCCCTGTTCGGCCTGCCGCCGGAAATAACCCCAGAGCTCTTCACGCAGTACGGGATCTTGTCCGACGGTGGGTTCGTCCAGTACCAACAACTTCGGTTTGCCGACCAGCGCACATGCCAGCGAGACCCGCGAACTTTGCCCACCGGATAGGTTGGCGGTCAATTGATCGGCCTCCTTGGCCAGGCCGACGTTGCCCAGGGCCTCATCGATGGCAGCGCCCCGCAGGCCGTAGAGGGAGGCGAAATATTGGACGTTCTCCCGGACCGTCAGGTCGGTATAGACGCTGGGAGCCTGCGTGACATAACCGATTTGGGACCGAAGCGGAGTCGAACCGGCCGGATGGCCAAAGATCCGAACCTGGCCTGAAGTGATGATCTGTACTCCGACAATTGCCCTGATCAACGTAGTTTTACCGGCGCCGGAAGGGCCGAGAAGTCCGGTGATGGTGCCTGGGAAGATATCGAAGCTGAGATTGGTCAGCGCGCTGATCGGACCACGGGTGACGCCCAGTTCGGAGATCTGAACGGCGGGGGATGTGGACCCGGTGCCTGCTGATTGCTGATGCGACATGGGTGTCTCCGTGAAGGCGCTGAAGAAATTCATCGCTTGATGAGTTAATCCAGAAATCTACGAGCCGAGCGGCCTGAAGTCAACGGTCGATGAATTAAATCTTGTCAGCCCGCGTGGGGCATCACGATCTTCAGGCGGCGTAGATTCTGCTACCGGCGAGCCAGGTTCCCTTGACCCCTGCCGCTGCGATCTCAAACGGATTGCTATCGGTCAATGAGGTGTGGTCGAGTCCGGCCGATAACCAGACCAGGTCGGCCACCGCACCGAGTGCCAAGATGCCGGCATCATCTCGAAACCCCTGATATGCCGAGCCTCGGGTGTAGGCGTCCAATGCCTGGGTCATGGTGAGACGCTCTGCCGGCAACCAGCCTCCAGCAGGTTCACCCGTCGGCAGTTGTCGGGTGATCGCAGTGGCAATGCCCAGCAGCGGGTCCGGTGAACTCACCGGCCAGTCCGAGCCGAATGACATCGGCGCACCGGATTTGGTGATGCCGGCCATCGGATACTGCAGGGCCGCGCGTTCGGCGCCGAGCCGAGGCGTGGTCAGCACGAGTTGGCTGGCATCAGCTGTTGCCCAGAGCGGTTGGAAACACGCGATGACGCGAAGTTCGGCAAATCTGGGCAGATCGGCGGGGTTGATGAGCTGGGCATGCGCAATGACCGGACGGGAATCGCGCGCCATCGTGGTGTGGCGCGCGCCGGCCAATGCGTCAAGGGAATCGCGGATGCCGGCATCACCGATGGCATGAATATGAATCTGAAACCCATGGGCAGCAGAGCCTCTGACAGCTTCGGCCAGTTCCGATGCGGTCCAGTTGGGGATACCGTGACTGTGCGGGCAGTCAATGTAGGGGGCCAGCAGCGCCGCCGTGCCGGACTCGATCACGCCATCGGCAAAGAATTTGATGGTATTGCCGGTGAGCAACGCATTGTTCAGCTCATTGACCGTATTCCGTTGTGCCACTGCGTCTTCCAGATCGGCCCGCCAATTCGCCGGGCTGGCCAGGAAAGCCAGGTTGGCTCGGAAACCGAGATCCCCGGACTGCGCAGCGGCGAGATAGGCGGGCAGATCCGATGGCTCAACCCAGGCATCCTGCACCCAGGTCACGCCCAACGCTGCGTACACCGCGCTCGCGTGCTGCAATGCCTTCGCGTGCTGTTGAGGCGAGATGGACGGTCGGGCCGCGAAAACCGGAGCCGTGGCGCCCCACTCTCGTAGGGTTCCCAGTGGTGACCCATCCGGAAGCCTGGGCATCTCACCAAGCTCCGGATCCGGAGATTGGGCTGTGAGCCCGGATCTGCGCAGCGCCTCGGTGTTGCACCAGAGAGAGTGATAGTCGGTTCCCCGCAGCATCACCGGGCGATCCGAAACGATCGCGTCGAGCCAACGAGCATCGAAGAGACCGTCAGTCGTGAGCGAGAGGTCGAAACCCCATCCCTGTATCCAATCATCGCTGGGGTCACCAGTTCTGGGATGTTCACGGTCCCAGATCCGCAAAGTTTCGTAGAGCTCCGGCAGCCCAATGTCGGTTACCGGCATGAACTGGGCCGCTAGTCCGGCTTGCAGGGGATGGGCATGCCCGTCGCCGAATGCCGGCAGCAAGGTTCCACCATCCAGATCAACGACGGTGGTTCCGGTCGGAACCTCCAGTCCGGGACCGATCGCAACAATGAGACCCTCGGCCACCAGGAGCTCCGACCTGATGAAACCACCTGGGGTGTAGAGGGTTCCACCGATGAAGTGGGTGGCGTATGTCACGGTATTCCTGCCTCGATCTGCGGCCGATGGGACGGTGATCAGTTGGTTTCAGGCGCTGTTGCTTGAATCTTGGACAGGACCGCCGTTATTTGGTCGAGGACGAATCTCGAAATCGCCGCAACGTCCACTGATTCACCGGATTCGATCCGCTTGGAGATCATGGTCAGCGGAAACATCAACAGTGAGGTGCGTGGCACAGCAAGCGCCGGATCGGTTCCGTACTGATCACTGACCTGTACCCATTCCATCGGCGACTGCTGAACGATCAGGTCACCCAGAGTTACTCCGAGCGCCTGTAATTTCCAGGTCTCGTCC
The DNA here is from genome assembly GCA_038234115.1 of Mycobacteriales bacterium. Classification (GTDB taxonomy): domain Bacteria; phylum Actinomycetota; class Actinomycetes; order Mycobacteriales; family Nakamurellaceae; genus Nakamurella. The sequence goes on along the minus strand of JBBSUU010000259.1, from coordinate 581 downwards.
GCCTGGATCCAATTGTTGTCCAGAATCGTCTGAATCAGCCGGAGCTTGTGTTCGGCCTGATCGTAGAGCCCAGCCGACTCCGGCGATAGATGCCCGCGGACCCAGTCCCGCTGTCGCTGGGTGTGTTCGGCCAACCCGTCATCGAGAGGGCCGATTTCTTGCTCGGCGGGGGTCCCGCCGCCGGGATCTGTCATGAATGGATTGTCTCCCATGATGGCCCCCGGGAGGTATCCCTCGTGATTGGAGAACCCGAAAACGCTAGGCCACCTGTAAGTTGTGGCCGGCCTCGTCGCGGCGGCTCTGGAGGACTGGCTGTGGGACTGGCTGTGGGACTGGCTGTGGGACTGGCTGTGGGATTGGCTCTGATGGGTCGGTTTCATCGAGTGGGCCGAAGGCGCGTTCGTTGAATTCGCGTTCTTCTTCGATGTGCCAGTTGTCAGGGTGATGGGGGCTATGGGGGGCGGGTAGCCAGGGATTTTCGGGCGCGTTTTGGTAGTTGCGTTCCAGGGGGGTGGTCCAGTGGTAGATCCCGTCGGTGCGGCGCAGCGTGAACCCGCCGCCGTCTTTGGCCCGGTGGTGGT
>JBBSUU010000258.1:0-4971 GCA_038234115.1 Mycobacteriales bacterium | reverse complement strand
GATGGCCGGGATGAGTTGGGCAATCGGATTGGTGATCAGCGAAACCATACTGCGGGTGGTGCCGTGACGACGATGGACCGCCAGCCCGGTTTCGATCGCCGCGACGCCGTCATCGAAGTTGGATCCGCCACCGCCGTGGACGTGAAGGTCGATAAAACCGGGCAGCAGATAGCCACCGGCTAGCTGTACGACTTCATCGACATCTGATGCTGCCGGTCGGCTCTCCAGCCCGACTGCCAGAATCAGATCATCCTGGACCAACACCCAACCGTCCGGGATCACCAATTCGGGGGTGACCACGGTCCCACCCTGCAAGAGCAGTCTGGTCATGAGGTCAGGTCCAGTCGATCCCAGGACCGAATACCGGCGCCGATCAGGCCCGCTCGATCACCCAGGATGGTCGCGACCAGGGGCGGTGCGGTCCGAAAGCTGAGCCTGGCATTCAACGCGACCTCCAGCGGCCTCAACAGGGTCGGGCCCGCCAGCGATAATCCGCCACCGAACACCACGATCTCTGGGTCCAGAATCGACACCACCCCGGCCACCCCCTCGGCCAGCGCTTCGACGGCCGCCGCCCAGATGGCCTGCGCTATCGGTTCACCCAGCTCGACCTGTTCGGCGACATCCTTTGCCGTGGCTGGCTTTCCGATACATGCAGCATAGGCGGCAGCAATCCGGGAAGCGGCGGCATAGACCTCGACGCACCCACGATTACCGCACCCACACGGCGGCCCATCAGGTCGAATCACGATGTGTCCGAACTCGCCGGCCTGCCCGGTGGCGCCATCATCGATCACACTGTTGCGAACGTACCCGGCGGCCAGACCGGTGCCGACCGAGATGAAAAACATCGACGAGGCATCTCTACCAGCGCCGAAACGGTCCTCCGCAATCGCTGCTGTTCGGACGTCATGGCCGAGCGTGACCGGCAATTCGATGGCGGCCCCGATGATGGCCGCGATGGGATCATTGTTCCAGCCGATATTCGCGGACTTTCTGGCGATACCGGCGACCGAATCCACGACACCCGGAACGATGACGCCCACCGTCAGGGCCCGCAATCCCAAGGCATCGGCCTCGGTCTTGAGATCGCCGACCAGATCGACCATCCCCCTGATCACCGCCGGGATTCCCTGTTCCACCATCGTCGGCCGCCGAGCCTCCAGCAGGATTTCGCCGGCCCGCGTGACCAAACCCGCCTTGATCGAGGTACCGCCGACATCGAGGGCGATCGCCACCTCAACCCGACCATGGGGGGGGCCGGTTCGGCTGGATCGGCTCACAACGATATGTCCTTCCGACGGGCTTGATCATTCTGCGGCCTGACCTCGAAATCTGCACGGGTCTTGAGATTGAAGGCTCACACCATCATGGACTATCGAGAACTCAGTTTCGACTCATAAGCTCGGCTCGACCTGCGAGCCGACGTTCAACTGGGCCGGTTGCGGGCAATGATGGAAAAATGACCAGTCCGACATCTGCCGCGAGCCCTGAAAGCCAACATCAGGCAGTGAGGTCAATCCTTTGGCTGGCGGCCGGGCCGCAGTCGGTCACCGGCGAGCAGGCCATCGAAACCGTTCTATCCGGAGCGCATCCGGTGGGCAACGAGATGCTCTGGATCCACTTGGAACGCGCATCCGAGACCGAGGTTCAGCAGCTTGCGGACCGGTTTGCGCTCGACGCCGAGGCGGTGGAAGACCTGTTGGCCGAACACGAGCGTCCCAAGTTCGACCGCGGTTTGCACGGTAGCGTCCTGATCAGTCGCGGGGCGATCTTCGACACCGAAGCCGGAGAGGTTCACAGCTTCCCCATCTCTGCGATCGTGACCAGCAATATTCTGGTGACCATCGCTGACGGCTCACTGCTCTGCCCAAAACTGACGGACCGATTTCGCAAGCCCGGCTTCCTGCCGACCGGGGCGTCCATGCTCTATCAGCTGATGGACCTGATCGTCGACGGATACGCCCAGTCCACCGGCGACATCACCGATGCGGTGGACCAGCTGACCGAACGGATTTTCGGCGATCACCCGCTGGTACGCGAGGAGCAACTCCTGGTGTTCCGGTTGCGCCGCAGCCTCACCCAGATGCGACGGGTAATCGTGCCGACCCGAGATCTGACCTCATCTCTGGCCCTGCTGGCCCGCACCACCCTGACCGACCGCAAGGGCAGTAAGCAGGATGGGCAGGAGGGTCCGGTGCACGCTCTGGCCGGAATCAACAGGGAGACTTCCCGCGGTTTCAGCGACGTCGCCGAGCACGTCGCCCACGCCAGCGACGCCATCGACAGTCTGCGGGAGGTAATGGGTTCGCTGATGGAGACGAACCTGTCATTGGCCGACGTCCAACTCAACACGGTGATGAAGAAGCTGGCCAGCTGGGCAGCTCTCATCGCGGTACCGACCCTGATCACCGGCTTCATGGGAATGAACGTGCCTTACCCAGGGTTTTCGCAGCCCTCCGGATTCGTCACTGCGGTAGTGGTAATGGTCGTGATGTTTATCGTGCTCTATCTGACTTTCCGGCGAAAGAACTGGCTGTAGGACGAGTCTGCCCTACACCGGGGCTAGCCGCGGACGGACAGACCGACCTTTTGGAAGTCCTTGAGGTCGCAGTACCCGGTCTTGGCCATCGCTCGGCCCAACGCACCAAAGATGTTGGTATCACCCAAGGTTCCGGTGGCAGGCCCGACCAGCAGTGTTTCCAACGGCACATCCGCGCTGCCACAGTAAGAAATATGGCCACGAGGAAGGCGCGGGTGAGCAGCGGCGCTGACCCAGTAGTAGCCCTCACCGGGGACGATATCGCCGGCGGTAAGTTGCTCGCCGAGCATGACCGCGTCGGCGCCACAGGCGATCGCCTTCACTACGTCGGCACTGGTCTGCAGGTCACCATCGGCGATGACATGCACGTAGCGCCCACCCGTTTCATCCAGATAGGCCCGCCGCGCCGCCGCGGCGTCGGCGATTGCGGTGGCCATCGGCACGCTGATCCCCAGTACCGAATCGGTGGTGGTGGTGGACCCGGCGCCATATCCGACGATCACACCGGCGGCCCCGGTCCGCATCAGATGTGTTGCGGTTTGAAAATTGGTACAGCCACCCACGATGACCGGCACATCCTGGTCAGAAATGAAGTTCTTCAAGTTGAGCGGCTGCCCGTCGCCCTGCACGTGCTCGGCGGAGACGATAGTTCCCTGGATGACCAGCATGTCGATGCCGGCGGCGACCACAATCGGCGTCATCGTCGCCGCATGTTGCGGCGAAACCCGCACGGCTACGGTGTTTCCCGCCTCCTTCAGATTTCTGATCACCTGGGTCAGCAGGTCCGGGTCGATCGGGGCGCTGTAGAGCTCCTGGAGTTTCTTCACCGAACCGTCGATGATGCCTTCTTCTTCTTCCTCTTTGGCACCATCCAAGATTTCGGCAATGGCCGCTTCCGGGTCCGCATGCCGGGCCCACAGTCCTTCGGCATCCAGCACTCCCAGCCCACCGAGGCGGCCAACCTCACCGATCACGGCCGGCGAGGAAATGGCGTCCGTCGGATGCGTCATCATCGGCAGGGCAAAGCGGTAGGCATCGATCTGCCAGGACGTCGAGACGTCCGAGGAGGACCGGGTACGCCGGGACGGCACCAGGGACACATCGTCGAGGGTGAAAGTCCTTCTGGCAATTCGGCCCATACCGATCTCGATGCTGTCCGCCACGAGTCGCTCCTTTGCAATTCAGGGAAATAGATCAGAAAAAGGGAAACAGCTGGGAAATTTGCAGCAGAAACTTACTCATCCGAAGGTGCGCCAACACCCGCACCCCGTTATCAGCGCGTCATGTAGTTCGGCGCCTCGGTCGTGATCGTGATGTCGTGCGGGTGTGATTCCTTGAGGCCGGCGGCAGTGATTCGGACCAGCTTGGCGTCCTTGAGTTCTTCGATGGTGTGCGAGCCGGTGTAACCCATTGCAGCTCGCAGACCACCGACGAGCTGGTGGGTGACATCGGCCAATCGGCCCCGGAACGGAACCAGACCTTCGATCCCCTCCGGTACGAGCTTGTCATCGGAGAGCACGTCGTCCAGCCCGTAACGGCCCTTGGAGTATCCGCGACGACCGGTACCGCGGGACTCCATTGCCCCCAGCGATCCCATGCCGCGGTAGGTCTTGTACTGCTTGCCGCCGACGAAAACCAACTCACCGGGAGACTCCTCGACACCTGCCAGCAGCGAGCCGAGCATTACCGTGTCGGCGCCGACCGCGATCGCCTTGGCGATGTCACCGGAATACTGCAATCCGCCGTCACCGATCAGCGGCACCCCAGCCGGCCGGCACGCCTTGGCGGCTTCGTGGATTGCGGTCACCTGGGGGACCCCAATGCCGGCAACAACCCGCGTGGTGCAGATCGATCCCGGTCCAACGCCAACCTTGACTGCGTCAGCGCCGGCATCAATCAGGGCCTGGGCGCCGGCCCTGGTTGCCACGTTCCCACCGATGACGTCGATCCGGTGGCCAACTTCCTTCTTCAGCCGGGCAACCATATCGGCAACCGCCCGCGAGTGCCCGTGGGCAGTGTCAACGGTCAGCGCATCGACACCGGCATCCACCAGCGCCATTGCCCGCTTGAACGCAGCGTCGCCAACACTGACCGCGCAGGCGACCAGCAGACGACCGTTGTTGTCCTTGGTGGCGTTGGGGTACTGCTCGGTTTTGACGTAGTCCTTGACGGTGATCAGTCCGCGAAGCTTGTTCTCCGAGTCCACCAACGGCAGCTTCTCGATCTTGTGTTTGCGCAGCAACCCCAGCGCAGCCTCGGCGGTAACCCCAACGGCAGCCGTGACCAGCGGCATCGGAGTCATGATTTCCCGGACCGGACGCGAGCGATCCATCTCGAAGCGCATATCGCGGTTGGTGATGATGCCGATCAGAACGCCCTGGGCATCGGTAACCCGAACTCCGGAGATGCGGAACTTGGCACACAGACCG
>JBBSUU010000257.1:0-4973 GCA_038234115.1 Mycobacteriales bacterium | reverse complement strand
TTCCAGTGCCGGTTGAACGGCGTCGCCGCCGAAGCCGAGCAACACCTTCAAAGCTTCCGGAATGACCAGGTAGGCCAGCACCGCACCGGTGGCGAACAGCAGCACACCGAAGGTGACGAAGGTGATGGCGTAGCGACGTTCCTTCTGGAACAACGCCGGGGTGACGAACGCCCAGATCTGGTAGAGCCAGCCGGGCGAGGAGAACACCACACCGGCCATCAGCGCGGCCTTGAGCTGCAGTTGCAGACCGGAGAACGGGCCTAGCGCCAGCAGTTTGCAGTCCGAAATGTCTTGGCCCGGAAGATTGAAGGCCGTCTGGACACCAGCCGCGCAGTACGGCTCCTTGAGTAACTGCCCCAGCGACTTGATCCCCCAAGCAGGGATTCCATTGTTGAACCAGATGAAACCCAGGATCGTACCCAGAACAATCGTCAGGAAAGCCCAGAACAGCCGCCTGCGGAGCTCATAGAGATGCTCCATGAGGGACATGCTGCCGTCGGCTGCCCGGTCATTGGACTTCCGGCGAAACCATGCCACGCGTACTCCAAAGTTGGTCGGATCACTTGAACTTTACGCGGCGGGGGACGCGCTCGGCCCCACCCGTCACACTCTTCAATCGGTCATCAATCAGTAGGCAGTTCGTATTCATCCACGTCCTCGGATTGGATTTCGGCCACCGCACCTGTCTCCGGATCCGAATAGGCCAGCATCGCCGTCGCCGCGCGCTCCTCGACCAGGCGAGCCAGATCGGGTCGGTCCTCGATAACGGCAGCTCCCCCCAGCGAGAGCACCAACCGCACCAGCCACTCATCCCCGGCCGGCCGGATCTGCACCCTGGTAGCCCCGGCCTGGTCGGATTCCAACTGCTCGACCAGGTAATACTCGGCGACCCACTGCGCTCGCGGATAGAGCAGCAGGGTGACCGGCGGCACCGACGGATCCGGATGGAACATCTGCTGTGGGACATCCTCGTCCACCCACATCGGTTGTTGCGCCGGTTCGTCCAGCACCCGCGTCTCTTCGATTCGGTCGATCCGAAAGTGCCGCACCGCTTCCACCCGATGGCAGTAGGCCTCCAGGTAGGAACGACCGTCGGTGACCAGCAGGCGGAAAGGATCCACCGTTCGCTCGCTAACCGCGTCGCGGGAGGCGGTGTAGTAGCGGATCCACAGCTGCCGACCCAGGTCGAGGGCCTCCCGCACGGTGCCGAGCGCGGCCGCCGGCGAGGCGGCCTCGATCTGCAGCGCCGCGGTGGGGCCGGCGCCGATCTGTTCGAGTTTGGCCAGCGCCGAATACACCGCGTCGGCATCGACCAGACCCGATAGCCCGGCCAGTGTTCGCAGGGCTACGGTCAGCGCGACCGCTTCGTCGTGGGTCAACCGGACCGGTCGTTCCAGCCCGGCGTCGAAGGCGATCGACACGGTGCCGCCGTCCTCGTCAAGTACGACATCGATCAGGTCATCGGGGAAGTATCCGGGGAGACCGCAGACCATCAGCAGGTCGAGGTCCTTGGCCACCTGGGCATCGTCGACGCCGAACTCCTGGGCAAGATCGCTGATCGCCACCCCCGGACGCCGCGAGATGTACGGCACCATGGCCAGCACTCGGGCCAACCGCTCTGTTGCTGTTTCACTCACGCCGGTACCGCCCCGCTGGCGCCCTGCAGCAGCCGGATGACCGCATGCACCAGGTCAGCCGGCGACTCCACCACGGCGTCCGGTCCGAGGCCGGCGATGGTCCGCGCGGTATCCCACAGGTGATCCATCTGAATTTGGACGCGGTCGTATCCGGGATGAGCGGGATCGGCCGGCAGGTCGGTGGCTTTTCTGCGCAAACCGGCCGCAGTGCCGGCGGCCAATCGCAGCACGGCCACCCGTACCGTCTCCGGCGGCGCCGAGTTCATCACGATGGACATCAGATCCAGATCCGGTGGGACCGTGACGGCGCCGGCGCGGCCGACCGGCAGCACCTCGGAGGAAATTCGGGACAGCCGAAATGTTCGCTGCGCCTGCCGTTGTTCGTCGAAACCCACGACATACCAACGCCCTTTCCAGCTCACCAGCCCCCAGGGTTGAAGGCGACGCTGATCCGGTGGCTGGGTGCTGCCCTTGCGGTAATCGAAAGTAACCAACCGGCGCGCCTGGACCGCGGCGTAGAGCGGAGCGAAGGCCGGGTCCGAGGTGCGCACCCGTGGCTGCAGCAACGTGACGGTGTCGGAGGCCACCGGTTCGGCGCCGGCCGCCGCATCGGTCAGTTTGCGGATGGCCCCGGAGCCGGCCTCGGCCAGCACCGTTGTTTCCCACAGTCGACCGGCCAATGCCAGGGCTGCCGTTTCGGCCGGGGTGAAGGACATTTCGGGCAACGCAAACTCACCCGGCGGGATTCGGTAGGCCCCGTCCGTGTTGGTCTGCAGCGGGATACCCAGATCGCGCAGTTCCCCCTTGTCCCGCTCGAACATCCGAAAGAAGGCTTCATCGTTGGATTCTTCGCCGCGGGACTGGTCATACCCGTCGACGTGATCCCGAATCCAGTTCACATCGCGGTACCGGTTGGCATTGAGCAAAGCTATGACGAGGTTGAGCAATCGCTCGGCCTTCGTTTTTGCCACTAGATCGACTCGATCAGCTTGTCAACGCGGTCATCCACGTACTTGAACGGGTCTTTCAGCAGTACCGTGCGCTGGGCCTGGTCGTTCAGTTTCAGATGCACCCAGTCCACCGTGTAATCGCGACCGGCATCCTGGGCGGCCGCCACGAATTCGCCGCGCAGTTTTGCTCTCGTGGTCTGCGGTGCCCGGGTGGTGGCTTCCTGAATCTGCTCATCGGTCACGACCCGGAGTGCCTGGCCGCGGGCCGCCAGCAGTGAATAAAGACCGCGACCGGGTCGAACATCGTGGTAGGTCAGGTCGATCTGGGCAACCCGCGGGCTGGTCAGATCCATGCCGTTCTTGGCCATGTACCGGTCGATCAGCTTCTTTTTGATGATCCAGTCGATTTCGGTATCGACCTTGGAGTGATCGCCGGTTTCCACCGCACGCAGAGTGCGGCCCCAGAGATCCAGAACACGTTCGGAGATCGGGTCGGTTCCTCGTTTGGCGACGTAGTCCACGGCCCGGGTGTAGTAGTCGGTCTGCGCGTCGAAGGCGTTGATCTCCCCGCCGTTGGCCAGTTTCACCTTGCGGCGGCCGGTGAGATCGTTGGAGATTTCGCGGATGGCCCGGATCGGGTTCTCGAAGGTGAAATCGCGCAGTGGTATTCCGGCTTCGATCATCTCCAGCACCAGCGCCGCCGAGCCGACCTTGAGCAGCGTGGTGGTCTCACTCATATTGGAATCGCCAACGATGACGTGCAGCCGACGGAACCGCTCCGCGTCGGCGTGCGGTTCGTCCCGCGTGTTGATGATAGGTCGTGACCTGGTGGTGGCGCTGGAAACGCCCTCCCAGATGTGCTCGGCCCGCTGCGAGAGACAGTAGGTCGCGCCGCGTGGGGTCTGCAGCACTTTGCCGGCCCCGGCGATCAGCTGGCGAGTCACCAGGAACGGAATCAACCCGTCGGAGATCTTGGAGAATTCGCCCTGCCTGGCGATCAAGAAGTTCTCGTGACAGCCGTAGGAATTACCGGCCGAGTCGGTGTTGTTCTTGAATAGGTAGATGTCACCGCCGACACCCTCCTCGACCAACCGCTCTTCGGCGTCCAGAACCAGGTCGTGCAGGATCCGTTCGCCGGCTTTGTCGTGGGCAATCAGGGTCAGCAGGTCATCACACTCGGCGGTGGCGTATTCCGGATGCGAACCCACATCGAGGTAGAGTCGAGACCCGTTGCGCAAGAACACATTCGACGAGCGACCCCAGGACACCACCCGGCGGAACAAGTAACGTGCGACCTCGTCGGGGCTCAACCGTCGCTGCCCTTTGAACGTGCACGTGATGCCGAACTCGGTCTCGATACCCATGATCCTGCGCTGCATGATTCAACCCTATGCGTCGCGCATTACGAACGTGGGGAGGGTCGACGCTCCGGCTGCCTCCGGGTCGCGTCCCGGACCTCTCCGATGAGCTGTTCGATTGCGTCCTCGAGCATCACGACGCCACTACGTTCGGTGGCAACCGGCGTGCCGGTGCCGGCGATGGACACCTGGGCCAAGTGCGCGCCGGCCCGCCGCATCTGGTCCAGCGCGCTGCGCAGGGTGGTGTCCAGCGGTAGTGTCGGAAGTAGTCGGATCCTGTTGAGCGGTACCGGTTCGTCGCGGGCGGCCTCATCGATACCCACCACATCTCGGATGTGCAGATATCCGGTGTAGCGCCCATCGGCCGACTGCACCGGGAACCGGGAGAATCCGGTGCGAGCGCAGGCCAGTTCGACCTCGGCCGCGGTGACGCCCTCGGGCACCGTGACGATCTGATTGTCCGAAACTACGATGCCGGCCAATTTGGCCTCGTCGAAGTCCAGGGCGCTGGTGAGGAGATTGTGCTCCTCATCGCGGAGTAGTCCCTCCTGCTTGGATTCGGCCACCAGACCGGCCACTTCTTCGCGGGTGAAGGCCGATGCGACCTCATCCTTCGGTTCGGCGCCCAGAAGTCGAACGATGGCGTTGGCCAGGTGGTTCAGTCCGCGCAGCACTGGTCCGAGCGTCTTGGCGATCAGCCGCAGAACTGGTGCCAGCAGCATTGCGGTGCGTTCCGGACTGGCGATCGCAATATTTTTGGGCACCATTTCGCCCAGCGCGACATGCGCAACCACCACCAGCAGGAGCGCGATGGTCAGTGCCACCGGGTGCAGCCAGGCCTCCGGCACACCCAAGCTGTCGAAGACCGGCTCCAGCAACGCCGCGACCGCCGGTTCGCCCAGCGCGCCGAGAAGGACGGCGCAAAGGGTGATGCCCAGCTGCGCGCAGGCCATCATCAACGAAACGTCTTCCATCGCTTTGAGCGTGGAACGTGCTCGCGCGGAGGTGACCGCCAGCGGCTCGATGAC
>JBBSUU010000256.1:0-4984 GCA_038234115.1 Mycobacteriales bacterium | reverse complement strand
TTGATGTTGCCACCGAACTGGGCCTGGAGAGCAACCCCGATGATGGAGCCCTCGAAGACGAAGTAGTAGATGGCTGTGGCGGCAAAGATCAACGTTGCCAACGCGGCGCCGACTCGACCGAACATGCTGCGGGAGAATTGAGCAACGGTCAGACCGTTATCTGCAGCAGCGCCGGAGAGCACCCTGTTGATCAGCCCGTAGGCGATCACTGTCAGCACTATCCCGATGATGGCCTGGACGGTACCGACAGCAGCCGCTACCGCGGCGCCCGTGACGACGTAGAACATCGCACTCATGACACCCCAGAAGGCCATCATCAATTTGCCGCGGGACACCCGCCCGGTTTCGGGCACGACATGCATGGCGTAGTCGTCAACCGCCGCGTCAGCAACCACTCTTGGGTCATCTTGGAAGCTGACTTTTAAGGCAGGCCTGGAATCGGTATCGGCCATTGATACACCCCTTTTAGGTCTGTGCGCCCCGGATGGGTTGGGACGAGTCAGCCAAGAGTGAGCGACTGTTGGTCACAACGCTATGGCGGCAATGGAATATCCGGTGGACCTACGTACGCCATATCGTACAACCGAGCGCGTGTCTGGAGGCCTTGATCGACATCTCCCATCTATGGCAGCGCCTCTCGGGTCGATGGGTGTGGCTGGCAGATGAGTTGCTGGGTGTTGCGATGCGCTACCCTGCGTCACTGACGGCTGCATCGACCGCCAACTTGGCGGTGAAACACTGCCTGGGCGGGGACGGGTGATGCCCATCCGGTCACGCGGCCTCGCCTCCGGCATGGAAGTCCAGGCTCACCGCCGGTGAAATCGGTGGGTCCGTACAGTTTTGACATCGACCCACCGCCAACAGAATGGAGCGTGCGATGAAATACGAGTATTTCGAACTGGGTGACTTTCCTCTTCAGAAGGGATCTGTCCTCCCCGATGCAAAACTGGGATACGCAACAGTAGGGACTTTGAACGAGGCGAAGGACAACGTGGTGCTCTGCCCGACCTGGTTCACGGGGTCCCCGGAGGACGCCTTGAACTGGCTGACGGGTCCGGGTCGAGCGCTGGACCCGGATCAGTGGTTCATCGTGGTACCCAATCATTTCGGAGCGGGAGTGTCCTCCTCGCCCAGCAATACCCCGGCCCCCTTCGACAGAGGCCGATTCCCACACGTCACGCTCTACGACAATGTCGTCGCGCAGCGCAGACTGCTCACCGAAGAGTTCGGGATCGAGCGCATCAAGCTGGTGACAAGTTGGTCAATGGGCGCCTGTCAGACGTACGCCTGGGGAGCGTTGTACCCGGACATGGTCGAGGCAATCGCCCCATTCAACGGCTCGGCCAGAACGGCGAACTTCAACAAGGTGTTCCTCGCCGGAAATATCAGCGCCATTACTTCTGATCCCGACTGGAACGACGGATTCTACGGTGACAAGCCCCCCATCAGGGGGATCAAGACGATGGCAGCCATCTACGCAGGGTGGGCTTTCCCGGAACCGTTCTACCGCCAAGAGTTATTCCGTGGCTTTGGTGCCGACTCCGTCCGACAGTTTATTGAACTCTTCTGGGAGCCGTTCTACATCAAAAATGATGCGAACGATCTTCTCGCCCAGATGTGGACCTGGGAGCACGGCGACCTGGGCGATCACCCGTCTTTCGGCGGGGACTTCGAGAAGGCGCTCGGAGCGATCAAGGCACGCACGATTGTGATCCAAGCTGAGAATGACAGTTACTTCCCGCCAGTAGACAGCGCCTACGAGTGTGAGCACATCCCGAACGCGGAACTTCGCATCATCCCGACGGTCTGGGGGCACATGGCGCCGTTCAACCCCGTGGATCAGAAGGTGATCGACACTGCATTGCGGGAATTGCTAGCGGGCTGAGTGCGTCGCGACCGCCCGGCGCCCATTCCTTGGCTGCTCACCGGGCGGCTGTCGCTGCCAAAAGCGTTGTCATGAAACCCGGATCCGGCTGGCAGAAACCTTCGTCGTAAGTACCGATCGCGGGGGCGCGGGTCAACACCCGCCCTTCGCGACGGCTGGTCAGAACGTGGGTAAGAAGCCGATGCAACAGTGCAAATCGGACGTAGAATCAGCGGCACACGCACTCCGAACGAAGGCACATCCATCGAAATCCAATTCTTCAATCGCACCACCGGCACCGAATTAGGCCTGCTGGCAATAACTTTCGTGCTGGCGTCCATCATCGGGTCGGAGCGGCAATTCAATCAGAAGAGCGCGGGCATGCGTACGCATGTCTTGGTCGCGTTGGGCTCGTGCACCTATACACTCGTGTCCGCCTTCGGTTTTGCCGGGGTGGTTGGGCAGGACGTCAACCTCGACCCTTCCCGCATTGCGGCCCAAATCGTCTCTGGTATCGGGTTTCTCGGAGCCGGCGTCATCTTCATGCGCCGCAACGTGGTGCGCGGGTTGACCACCGCTGCAACTATCTGGGTAGCGGCCGCAGTAGGAATGGCGTGCGGGGCGGGGATGCCCACGCTGGCAGCAGCTCTCACCATCTTCCATATGTTGGCGGTGGTGGTGCTATCGCCGATTCTGCGTCGATTGCCGGTGCGCGATCAGCGGCGCGTAGTACAGGTGACTTATCTTGATGGCAAGGGTGTGCTGCGAGAACTGTTGGCGGCGGCCACCGACATGGGTTTTGCTGCGTCGATCATGGCCACCCGCGCCTTTACTCGCGCCGATCTCGAGCCGCTTGTCGCCGTGACAGTGAAATTCCGGGGAGACACGCCGATGTCGGATCTGCTGCTCACCCTTTCCGAGATCACGGGTGTGGTGCAGGCAAAGACAATCACCCGGGTCGACGCTGAGGACGATGATGATGATGACATCTAGATGACGACGACATCTGATGGTGGACTGCAACCTTCGCCGCGAGCTGAGCAAAATGAGCCGACACCCTAGGCAGGTGAACGATGATCAGGTTCAGCACCGCCGCAGTAGCATAAATCAGCGCCCAGCGCGGACCGGCGCAGACCAGTAGGGCAATGGCAGCGCCGTCGAACACCAGCACCTTGACCGCAACGGCCATCCAAGGAATGTCCTGCACGGCATGGGGCGCGGCATACATCCCCCACAGCACCATGGCCCCAGCGGGGATCCCCAGCCCTAGCAGCCAGCTGTCCACTCCGGAGCCGGTTTTGAATCCCCACCAGCCAATGGCCGCCAGAGCCATCAGTTCTAGCAGGAAGAGCAGCGCGAAGTTGGCGCCGATGAAGGTATTTTTGATCATTTCGTATCATCTTTCCCAAGGTGTGAACACTGTTCTCGAAATAGAACGCTAGACGCGCTGATGGTTCGTGTCAAGAACGTCGAACCGGAAAGTGAACACCGTTCTGGCATGATCGATGAATGACTTCTGCCTCGAACGCCCGCACCCGGGTCCGCTTGGCGCTGGCGCAGGAAATTGCCGACGCCGCTCGGGTCAGATTGCAAGCCGAAGGGCCGGTTGGCCTGTCGATGCGGTCCGTGGCCGCCGATGTGGGGATGGCGCCGTCTGCGCTATACCGGTATTTCCCGAGCAAGGACGCCCTCCTGACGACACTCATCGTGGATGCCTACACCGCACTCGCGGTTGCTATCGAGGACGCCATGAAATCGGCTTCTCCCGGTAAGTCCCAGTGGGTCGCCGGCTGCCGCTCCATCCGAGTCTGGGCGCAGCAGCGGCCGCACGAGTTTGCCCTGCTCTACGGGTCACCCGTCCCCGGTTACCGGGCGCCGGCCGACACCGTTGAACCTTCTTCGAAGATCCACCTGCTGCTGGCCGGCGCCATCGAAGCAGCCCGTGCGGTCGGCAAACTCGACGAGCCGGCGGATCCGGCTCCGCCCAAGATGCTGGCAAAGGATCTGCGAGCGATGGCGCTCGGTTTTCAGGCACCTGAATTGAGTCCAGCCGTCATGATGCGGGCCGTCACCTCCTGGGTTCAGGTCACCGGCCTGATCAGCCTGGAACTGTTCGGCCACCTCAAGGGCGGGTTCACCGACAACGACTTGTTTTTCGAGCACTCGCTCAGGCTGCTGGCACTCAATATCGGTATGGGCAACGGCTGACGAGCTATTTCAGCCGCCAATCACGACGTTAAAGACGCCAGCAACGCCACCATCTCGGGCTGCTCACCGTGTCGCGCCCACTCCAGCGGCCGACCATCAAAACGGCTGTCCCGCAATGTGGGGTCCGCACCCAATCGAAGCAGCGCCCGGGCGATATCCAGTTTTCCCTCATAAGCGGCGTGGTGCAGCGCTGTTTCCCAGGGATCATTGTTCAGAACATCGGAACGTCCATAGGCGTTGACGTCAAAACCTCGCCCTACCAGCGACTCCAGGAGCTCGATCCGGTTGGCCGCGGCGGCTCGTAACACCAAAGCCGGATGCGACCGGCGGACATCGTCGAGCCACGATCCAAGACGGGCAACGCTGTCCCCATCACCGGCGAGCAATGCCGTGACAAGTTCCACCTCCGGAGTCGAGGTCACTGGCTGCGCGCCCAGCGCGACCAACAGCCCGCTCAGTTCACGGTGGCCGGTGAGGCCAGCCAATTCCAGTGGTCGCATCGCAGTGATGTACGGCGAGTCCAACGGCGCGTCCAGGTCGACGCCGTGCTCGGCCAGCACCTTGATGCGATGCCGCATGCCGTGACCGAGAGCCCAGCCCAATTGGATGGACACGAGGCGGGCTGGTGAATCCACCACCTCGGGCATCCGCCGCTTCCAGGGGCCACCGTCACCGGCTCCCAAGCCAAAGTCGAAGAGTAACCGCAGGTGATCATTGCTCGGAAAGAACATCCTGTTGTACAACACTTGTCCGTCATTGGCCTCGGCGCCGGCGCTGAGCAGCATCCGGGCCAGCGGTGTTTCGTGGGGATGTGGCGGCTGCTTGACCAGACCCTGCTCGCCGCCGCCGAATACACCGGTCAATGCGGTGAATGGAGTCGACTCGCCATGCCACAGATGGCCGGCATTGGGA
>JBBSUU010000255.1:0-4993 GCA_038234115.1 Mycobacteriales bacterium | reverse complement strand
GCGGATGAGCTTTGAACGCCCGCCCAAATCGGCCACCGCCTGTTTTCTTTCGACCGTACTGCGCCCGGCGGTGGCCAGATGAAAGAGCTGCAGCCCGGCTGCCCACCCCTCGGTCCGGCGAGTGAGGGCGGCGGCCGATTCCGGTGATAAAGGCTCTTGGTAAACACTTTCGAACAGTTCCTCGACCTCCCAGTAGCGGAATCGAAGATCGTCGCTGCCAACTTCGTGTAGGGAGCCGGAAACCCGAAGCCGGGGGATATTGAACGCAGGTGGACGCCGCGAACCCAGGAGGATGTGCAGGCCCGGTGGACGCAGTTCGACAAGTCGCTCGAGTGCGCGTTCGGCCGCGGTACCGGCGATCTCGTGCAGGTCATCCAACACCAGCAGACCGGTGAACGGAATGGCCATGTCCAACGACTCGAGGAGCGAACTCATATCAGTCCCGACGATATCGATCCCCAGGCTGGTCCGCAGCGCTCTGGCCAGATAGCCCACGACCGATTCTTCCGCGCCATCATCAGCGGTTATCCGGTACCAGGCAGTGGGCACCCCGGCGCTCGCAGCGACCCTGGCCAACAGCGTCGACTTTCCCGAACCCGGTGGGCCAACGACCAGGGACAGGCCGCCGGCTGCACGATTACGCAGCGGCGCCTCGAGCCGAACCCGGGCCAGCCCGGAAATCTCGGGTCGACGAAGCTTTTCGGCCAGGATGATCGAACTCATCAGGTCCACTCGGTGACATCGCCGACCGGCATCGATTCATCCGGGTCAACGGGCGCCGGGTGATCAAGGTCGATGCCGTGATCCGGGTTGAAGTCAGCCGCCAGTGCAACGTCGTCGATCTCAGTTGCGGTGAGTACGGCCATGACTGGTACCGGTCCGATCCGATCTCTGACGTGACGTGGGTTGGCCATCCCAGGTCAGATGAGAATCAACCTACTGCGGCCATTCTCTTCAGAGCCAGCCAAGCAGCAGATAAATACACAAAAAGGGAAGACATTGCCCACTATTCGACCCATTCGTACCAGTGTGACCTACGACACCACCAGTTCCAGGGCCGCCATCACGTCGGACTCGCCGGCTGCCAGCGCCGAGACCGCGGCGCTGTAGCGATCGGCGACCCGCTCAACGTCATCCAGTGCATTGATCAGGAGCCGGCGCAGATCAGCCGACCAGGGTTCGTCAACTTTCGGCAATCCGGCGAAGGAAAGACCGCACCTGACGGCCAGTATGCCGCTGTCCGGATTCAGCTCGAAACAGCTCGTTACGAGATCCACATTGGCCCGCACCGCAAACTCCACCATTGCCGGGAGTTGTTCCTCGCGCACGGTTTCGGGCCAGACCTGATAGAAAATTACGCTCTGGGAGGACTCGCGGACGATACCGACCGTGGCCTCGGTGCCCGCCACCAGCGGGAGCACCTCGAAATTACCCGCAGCCCAATCAGTTTGCACCATTCGCCCACTGTCCTGGAGGGCTGAAACGGCGCCGGCCAGCAGACCCGCCTCCGGGCCGCCGCCAACTTGCAATACATCACTCATCAGGCAGATACCTTTGATTTCTTGGTGGCCTTGTCGGCAAGAATTTTCAACATCAAATCCTGCCAGTGGGTGGGATTGCGGGGATCGACGGCGGCGGTCCGAATTTGCGCCTCGCTCATGCTCTCCACCTGGCTACTGAATACCTGCAGCATCTGCGGGCTCGCCCCCCGCAACAGGTGGGCCGGACCGCAGAAGCAGAGTACGTTCTGCTCGAACGCGTCGGTGTCCATCCCCATCGTCGAATTATCTGCCTTGGTCGGCGCCGGATGGATCGGGTTGCCGGTCTTGTCCGCCAGATTGATGGCGACCTTTTTTTGGGATCGGCCGATCTTCTCCTCATTTTGGAACATCATCTTGATGCGCCAGCCGATTCCTCGCTCCGCATCGCCCGGCGACCCGGGCGCCAGCGTGTTCTTGTCCTGAGCGAGTTGGCCGACCGATGACCATTTGTCACCCACGCCCTTGACAGCGCCGGAAATGCCGCCGACCGCGCTCTTGAACTGCTGGTAGGCATTTTGTGGATTGGCACTCTGACCGATCTCGGCCTGCACCGTTGCGTTGATCTCGCTGATCTTGCCGGTCTTGATGACCTCTTCGGTAATGCCATGGGCCTGCAGGAACTTGATGGCAATGGCATCGCCCTTGCGAGCCTGCATGATGATGCCGTTCACCGCCATCTTGGGATCGCTCATCAGTTGGTTCTCGGCGGCACCTTCCAGTGCGAGCATCGAGTCGGTCCGCGAGGTCTGCACCATTGTCGCGATGACCTGGTCAGCAACGAAATGGCCCGCGGTGTGCAGCAGATCCACCAATTTCGCGCCGGCCTTCACCGCTGCCGGAATTCCGAAGCCACCGGCCGATGCAACCTGCGCGATGCTGGCGCCGAATTGGGTGACATTCATCGCGGTGTTCCAGATGGCCTGTTCCAGGCGCTTGGCATATGCACAAGAGATCTGCTCCAGCGGGAAGACCAACACATCAGCCTGTTTCATTCCCCGGTTACGGGTGCGCGCATCGAACATCGCGTTGGAGGTCTCGTGCACCTTGACCGCGTTCTGTCCCAGGCTGATGCCGTTGGTGACGATCCCCAATGCTGAGATCGCAATATCGAATCCGGGAATGACCGACAGCACCGCCGTGGTGACGCCCGGATCGATAGCGGAAGCCAAACTGGCAGCGGACTTTCCGGCATTGGCCACTTGGATCGCGCCCTCTGCGGTTGCTTTCGTGGCCTTGAGAATATTCTTCGCAGATGGTTCCTGGTTGGCAACGGAGATGGCCTTCGCCATTTCCATGATCCCCTTCACGGCGCCGATGATGCTGGTGATGATTCCGACCGAGGCGGTAAAGCCCTGGGAGGCTTGGGTTTGCACCGAGACCGGCTTGGGTGCCGAATCCTCGCGTTGGCCGCCGGCGACGCGCTTCTTGGCAGAATTGATGGACTTGGCAAAGGCGCCGACAAGAGGCACCTTTTCCTCGGTGGTGGCCGCGGCGGTCGGGGTGCCGGCCGCCGCGGCAAGTGCCTTGTCCTTCGGTTTGGCCACCTGGTTCAACCCGCCGGTGACAACCGCGGTGACACCGGTGGCGATGGGGGAGGCGGCGCTCTTCACCGTGCCCATGGTCGCGATACCGGAGTCCAGACCGCCGGCGGACTTCTGCTTTTCAGCCACCTTGACCCTGGTTCGGTCCTGCGCAGCCTTGAGCGCCGCGAAGTGCACCGGGGTATCCGGGGTCGGCCGCTTGGCGTTGACTTCCTCGGGTTCCTTCCCGAAAACCGTTCGGCAGGCTTCATCTTCGGCCTCGGATTGGGTCAGCTTCGGATTGCCGGCCAGAAGCTCCGGGATCAACTCGGCAATTTTGTCGTACGCCGTTTCCACCGATTTGGACAGCAATGTTCCGTGTTTGCGGTTCTTCTCGGCGGTGGTGTGGGTGTCATCTTCCAGCACCGCGGCCCGAACCTCGGCGGTCAGCCGCTCGGCCGCGGTCGCCCTGGGCGGTGCGGCCGATTGCATCTTCGGCGACGCGTTCTTCACCCAGGCGAACTCGTAGGCCTTGATGACACACTCCTCGCGGTACCGCGCATTGGATTTCAAGATCTCGTCGGCCTTGGGCCCGGTCGGTTCTTCTTTCCCCAAGTTGTAAAACGAAGTGAAGACCTCCTTTTCCAATTCGAGTAGCCGGGCAAACTCCTGATTGAGATTGTTTGCTGTCGCACTGGTCTTGCCATCGGTGTTGGCGCTGTCGGCGATAATCGAAGTCTTGATTTCTTCGCGCCCTTTGATGCCGACCTTCCGGTCCTGCGCCCGACCTTTGACCTCGGCCTTTTGCATTTTCTGCTGAGACTTCAGGTCTTCCTTGGTGTCGGCGGCCTCTTTCTGTTCGGCTGCTTTCGCCGCTTGTTCTTCGGGTGTCTTCTTGGCCCCGAACAGGTGTACCCCAAAAATCTCCAGTCGCCCGATACCGCCCAGATCCTGTGTGGTGTGTGCGATTTCGTGAGCCAGAACTTGTTGGCCCGATGCGGTCTCCGGTCGATATTCCCCGGCCCCGAAGAAGATGTCATTACCGGTGGTGAATGCCCGCGCGGAAATGGATCGGCTGATACTCGCCGCCGTCGGGTCGTCATGGATGCGGACGCCGCCGAGCGAGCGGTCGAAAGCCGATTCCATCTGCCCACGCACCCCGGGGTCAAGCGCCCGGCCGGTTCCGCGTTTGGCGCTGATGGCGTTGGTCAGGTGGCTGTCCAAGGCGCCGCCCTCGAGTCCGACCCGCGCTGCGGGATCAGCGGTATGCGCTCGCTGAACATGGTCGCACCCGGCCCCGTGTTGGTGCGCATCCGGCTCGGTCGGCGGGCCGCCAACCGTTGCCAGCCGTCGCAGCGCCCGATCAGCAATGGCGTCGGCCTGGGCCTCAGCCGGATCGTGGGCATGACCAACGGTCATCAGCGGTCCCATCGGAACCGGCGACGCCGGGCCGGGAGGTGTGAATACGGTGGTGTCGCCGCGTTCTGGTTGCGGCTGTGCGGCTCTGCCCGGTGCGATTCGTTCAAGACCCATGGCGGAAATACCTTTCGCTGCTACTTCGGTTGACGGACGTCGTTGCCGATGATCTGGCCGCACCTGCTGCCGTTGCGGACCGCTGAGTCTGGTGATTCACGAATTACTCCCGCCACGGTCCCGGGGGCACCCGGCGACCGAGCTTGGTGAACTCCCGGCTGACGGCTGCGCTGATATGACGCATCCCGACCATCTCATGAGCCGCGGTGGCCGCATAGGCAGCGGAGAGCACAATATTTCGGATGTCCCCGCCGGCCAGCTCCAGGTCCGTCGCCAGCTCACCGGTACGGATCGGATCGATCGGGTCGGTGGCGGCGAAACTGCCGATGTGGTGGTCCCATAACCGTCGCCGGGTGTCGGCATCCGGATCAGGAAACGCGATGACAAAGTGCAATCTGC
>JBBSUU010000254.1:0-5000 GCA_038234115.1 Mycobacteriales bacterium | reverse complement strand
TCGTCTGGGTGTCGAGCACGCGCTGGCGAAGAAGGGCGCGCAACCCGGTGCACCTGTCACCATCGGCGCAGTCACCTTCGATTGGGAGCCGACCACCCTGGCCGGTGTCGATGTCACCCAGATCGGGCGTGGGGGTGACGTGCGTCTGGACCAGACCCAACGCGTCGGGGCGGCCGAACGCAAGGCGCTGCATCGACTTCGGCGTGGGCTCGATGTTGAAGGCCACGAATTCGATGAACTGGATCTGGATCGCCTGCGCTCTGAGTTGGCCTCCGGTATGCACGCGGAGGTCGCTGCTGGGAAAGATTCCGAAGACTTCAGCGGCACGAGCTACCCCAACGACAACAATCATGACGACGACGACAGCGATGTCGATGCCGCCGACGAGGCTGATGCCGACGACGATGACTTTGACAGTGATGCAGTTGGTATTTCCGGCATCTCGGTTCAAGCTGCGCCCGCCGAGGGCGGCCGCTGAGCCATGTCTTTCCAGGAGGTAACGGGGTCCCACGGGTCAGCAGGTCAGCCAGCTGAGTCGCGCCCGGTTGCCCCTGAGACTTCTTCGGCGTCGACTACTCCACCTGCTTGGATGCCGGCGTCGACCGCATCGGCCACGCGGCAAGCTGTGGCAGCCGCAAAGGTTGTCGTGGTCAAGGTCGGTTCATCCTCGCTGACCACATCCGCCGGGGGGCTCGATCGAGCCCGGTTGGATACTTTGGTTGATGCGCTGGCCGCGCGTCGGCTCGACGGCTCCCAAGTGGTGTTGGTCTCCTCCGGCGCCATCGCTGCCGGGCTGGCGCCGCTGGGGTTGCGCACACGTCCTCGAGACCTTGCTACCCAGCAGGCTTCCGCATCGGTGGGTCAGTTGCTGCTGGCCGAACAATATGCGGGTTCCTTTGCCAGGTACGGACTGACCGTCGGACAGGTTTTACTGACCACCGACGACGTGGTGCGGCGGACGCATTACCGCAACGCCCAACGCACGATGGGCAAACTGCTTCAGTTCGGAGTGGTACCGGTGGTCAACGAGAACGACACGGTCGCGACCCACGAAATTCGGTTCGGCGACAACGATCGGCTCGCGGCCCTGGTGGCCCACCTGGTCGGTGCCGACGCGCTGGTGTTGCTCTCCGACATCGACGGTCTCTACACCTGCGATCCGCGACTGCCCGGATCGAAGATGGTTTCCGAGGTGCTCAATTCTGCCGAGTTGATGAATATCGAGATCGGTAAGCCGGGCAGCGATGTCGGGACCGGTGGGATGGAATCCAAACTAACCGCGGCAACCATTGCTACCGGCGCCGGAATTCCGGTGCTGCTGGCTGCGGCCGCGCAAGCAGCAGCCGCGCTGAGCACGGACGAGGCAGGATCGAGCGTCGGCACCGCATTCGTGCCGGCCGCCCGTCGTACCAACGCGCGGCTGTTCTGGCTACGGCACGCGGCTACTGCGGCCGGCACCATCTCCTTGGATTCAGGAGCGGTCGCTGCCGTCATGAATCGTCGAAAGTCGTTGCTACCGGCTGGCATTACCGGCTTTGCGGGTGATTTCGAAGCCGGTGATGTGGTTGACCTGCTCGACCCGGCAAACCAGGTGGTGGCCCGCGGCTTTGTCGGTCATGACGCCTCGGAGTTGCCGGCCATCATCGGCCGGACGCTCGCCGACCTGCCGGCCGAACAGCGCCACGAAGTGGTTCACGCTGACGATGTGGTGGCGGTATGACGACGTCGTCGGCGCAGGTGCAATCTGCACCGGGACCAGAGGAGAACCGAGTGGATACGACTGGCAGGGCGGCGGCGCAGACTGTCTCCCAGGATGCGGTTCTGGCCGCCGCGGCGAGGGCCAAAGCCGCCGCGCCGCTACTGGCGCAAGTGTCCACCGCGAGGAAAAATGCCGCTCTGCAAGCCATGGCAGCAGAAATTCGGGGCCACGCCGCGACGATCCGGCAGGCCAACGACCTGGATGTGGCCGCTGCGCAAGCTGCCGGTACCAGTGAGTCGTTGATTGATCGGTTGCGGCTCGACGATTCCCGGATCGAGGCAATGGCCGGTGGCCTGGAGGAGTTGATCGCCTTGCCGGATCCTGTTGGTCAGAGTGTTCGTGGATCGTTACTGCCGAACGGCCTGAGTTTGCAACAGGTGAGGGTTCCGTTGGGGGTGGTGGCGATCATCTACGAAGCCCGCCCCAATGTCACCGTCGACGCGGCGGGTATTGCGCTGAAATCCTCGAATGCGGTGCTGTTGCGTGGTTCCGGTTCTGCCTATCACTCGAATGTGGCCCTGGTGAAGATTCTTGCTCGGGCCGCCGAGGGAGCCGGCCTCCCGGTCGACAGCGTGCAGTTGGTGCCCGGTGTGGATCGTGATTCGGTGAAATATTTGATGACCGCGCGGGGTCTGGTCGACGTCATCATCCCGCGCGGCGGGGCGGGCCTGATCAAGGCTGTTGTCGAGGGTTCAACGGTTCCGGTGATCGAAACAGGTGTCGGCAACGTACATGTGTTCATCGATGCCTCCGCGGATCTGGAGATGGCCGAATCCGTTCTGTTGAATTCCAAGACACGACGCCCCAGTGTCTGCAATGCCGCCGAGACACTGTTGATACATTCCGATATCGCCGACACTGCGGTGCCCAGACTGGTAGGCGCTCTGCAGAACGCCGGCGTCACCGTCCATGCTGATGGGCGAATCGCGGCATTGATCGGTGGCACGGTGCCGCTGACGGATGCGGACTTCGATACCGAATACCTCTCGATGGATATCGCCGCCGCGGTGGTGGATGATTTCGAGGCCGCACTACGCCATATTTCCCGCCACTCCACCGGTCACACCGAAGCGATCGTGACCGCCGATTTGGTCAACGCCAACGCCTTTACCCAGCGCGTTGATGCCGCCGCGGTAATGGTGAACGCCTCGACCGCCTTTACCGACGGTGGTCAATTCGGGTTCGGCGCCGAGATCGGCAACTCTACCCAGAAACTGCATGCTCGGGGACCGATGGGACTGGCCGAGCTGACGTCCACCAAGTACATCGTTGTCGGTACCGGCCAGATTCGAGCCACCTCATGACCGAGCGGGTGCCATCCGATGGTGTGCTGCTGGGTGGAAATAGACAACACAGCAAAGGTTCTCACCGCCGAGTTGGCGTGATGGGCGGTACTTTCGACCCGATCCACCACGGTCACCTGGTGGCGGCCAGCGAAGTCGCCGACCGGTTCGAATTGGACGAAGTGATCTTCGTGCCAACCGGGAAACCATGGCAGAAGCAAGAAGTCAGCCTCGCCGAGGACCGCTATCTGATGACGGTCATTGCGACTGCAGCCAATCCGCAGTTCTCGGTCTCTCGGGTCGACATCGATCGCCCGGGTCTGACCTACACCGTAGACACGCTGCGGGATCTGCGGAAGACCGAGCCCGATGCGCAATGGTTCTTCATTACCGGTGCCGATGCGCTCAACGCCATCATGTCCTGGAAGAACATCGATGAACTGTTTGCCCTGGCGCACTTCATCGGGGTAACCCGCCCCGGATATACCCTGCAAGAGCTCGATATTCCGGCCTCGGCGGCCACCCTGCTGGAAGTGCCGGCGCTGGCGATCTCTTCCACGGATTGTCGCGATCGGGTGCGGGGCGGCAAGCCCGTCTGGTATCTGGTGCCGGACGGCGTTGTGCAATACATCGCCAAACATCGGCTGTATCTAGCGGAAAGCTCGACCGGAACGATCGAGCAAACAAAAAAATCAAGTGCTACCAATAACAGTTTTGAGGGAGAGCAGTGACTGCAACCGATTCCGCCCGCGCCTTGGCCCTGGCGGCCGCCCACGCCGCCGCGGACAAATTGGCCCAGAACATCGTGATCATCGATGTTGCCGACCGCCTGGCAATCACCGATTGTTTCGTGATCGCCTCCGGTGCCAACGAGCGTCAGGTCCAGGCCATCGTCGATTCTGTTGAGGAACAACTGCGGCTGCAGGGCGTCAAGCCAACCCGCCGCGAGGGCGAACGCGATGGGCGCTGGGTGCTGCTGGACTTCCTCGACATCGTGGTGCACATCCAGCATTCCGAAGAACGGGTCTTCTATGCCCTGGAACGGCTGTGGCGTGATTGCCCGACGTTCTCCTATGAGGAGGGCCCGGACGGACCCAACCTCACGATCGAGCAGATGGTTGCCTCGCCCGGTGGTCAGAGCGGATCGGCCGACTATGCACTGCCGAGCGCAGCTCTGGCTGCAACGTCGGCAGCGGCGGCCGGTATTGTCACCGATTTTGATGGCGGCAGCGCCGGCACCCTCTCCCAGGACGAGGACGCTGAATTGGCCGCACTCGAGGCCGAAAACCTTGATGCTGTGGATGTTGAGGATTCGGATGCCGACGCTGTGGATGTTGACGATGTGGATGTTGATGATGTGGATGCCGAGGATGTAGCCGACCTTGACGCCGGAGATCTTGGGGAGAACGAACAGGGGCAGCGGTGACACTGCAGCGACTGATCCTGCTGCGGCATGGTCAGACCGACTGGAATGTGGCCCTGCGACTGCAGGGCCACACCAATATCGCGCTGAACGCGGCCGGCCGTCACCAGGCGATCGCTGCGGCGCCGTCAGTTGCGGCCTTGGCGCCGGATGTCATCATCTCCTCCGACCTGGACCGGGCCCACGACACGGCGCAGGAAGTCGGGAAGCTGGTCAACCAGCAGGTGCTGATCGACAAACGGCTTCGGGAGACCCAGATGGGTCGCTGGGAGGGTTTGACCCGTGATGAACTGGTGGCCCAATGGCCGAAGGAGTGGGCCAATTGGCGCACGACCTCGGCGCACGCGTCGCCACCCGACGGTGAATCCCGCTGGCAGGTAGCCGAACGTGGAAACCAGGTCGTCACCGAACTGGACGCCGGCCAGGTCGAGAATGCTCTCCTGGTCGCCCATGGCGGCCTCATCGTTGGCCTGACGGGTCTCTTGCTGGACCTACCGGATGCGGTGTGGGGAAACCTGATCGGGATCAATAATTG
>JBBSUU010000253.1:0-5015 GCA_038234115.1 Mycobacteriales bacterium | reverse complement strand
CGGCGAGGCCTGGCTGGCCGGCAAGATCGTCAGTGGTGTCGAGGCGATGAAAGCGGCGAAGATCGAACGCATCGCGCTGGGGGCCAAAGATGGCCTGGCGCTGCTCAACGGCACCTCTTTTTCCTGTGCGCAGGTGGCCCTTGCCCTATTCGATGCCGAGAACCTGTTGGCCACCAATCAAATCACCGCAGCGATGTCGATCGAAGCGCTCAAAGGATTCGGCGATGCCTTCATCGCCGAACTCCACCAGGCCAGGGGACAGCGAGGTCAGATCGAGGTGGCCGCCAGACTCCGCGAATTGCTCAGCGATGCTGAGCTTCTCGACGGTGACCGCAACACCAACCCCACCAAACTGCCGCCCCAGGATGCGTACTCACTGCGCTGCGTGCCGCAGGTCCTCGGACCGGTCAAGGACACTCTCGGATTTGTGCACGGCATCGTAGAGAACGAAATGAATGCGGCCACCGACAACCCGCTGATCTTCCCCGGACTGCCACGGCAGCTCAAAGCTGTATCCGGTGGCAACTTTCACGCCGAGTACCTGGCCTTCGCGGCCGACTTCCTGTCCATCGTTGTCACCGAGATCGGCAACATCACCGAGCGTCGAATATTCCGTCTTGATGACGGCACGCTCAACCGCGGGCTACCCGACATGCTCGTGGCCAGCGAGCAGGTGGGGATGGACTGCGGATACATGCTGCCCCAGTACCTGAGCGCTGCGTTGGTATCTGACTGTAAGACGCTGGCACACCCGGACTCCGTTGATTCCATTCCCACCTGCGCCAATCAGGAAGATCACGTGTCGATGGCCAACAACGCCGGCCGGCATGCGCGCCAAATCGTGACCAACATCGAAGTCGTTGTGGGGATTGAACTTCTGATGGCCACACAGGCCCTGGACCTGCGAATCCTGCAGCAAGAGGTGGCAGCGGAGGGACTCTCCAGCGCAGCCGCTGCCGTCCGTGCGTTGGTCCGGGGAACCAACACCCAGGACGGGCGGCCACTGTCACATCTGAAACAGGACGTGGTGCTGTACCCATGGGTTCGTCGGGCTACCGAACTTGTCCACGACGGAGATGTTGTTGCCGCAGTGGCCGGCGCTGTATCGAAGCGAGCATCGGCGTGAGCGCGACAGTATTCGAGACGCTGATGATGCGGGTTGCGATGCTGGATCGCGTTGCCGACCGAATTGTCACCATCGAGTTGGAACCCGTTCATGGGGATCAGCTTCCCCAATGGGAGTCGGGCTCGCATCTGGATGTGCACCTGCGAACCGGGCTTGTTCGTCAGTACTCGCTCTCCCTTGCGCCAACGTCGGGCAGATGGCGGCTGGGCGTACTGGAAGAGATCGATGGCCGCGGCGGCAGCAAACACGTCCACCAGGTGCTCAGCATTGGTGATGAGATTGCCGTGTCAAAGCCGCGCAACACGTTTCCGTTTAAACTGCGCGGCAATCCGGTCATCTTCGTTGCCGGCGGAATCGGCATCACCCCCATCCTGTCGATGGCAATCGAGGCGCAGGCCGGCGGCGCGGACTGGGCGTTGTTATATCTGAGCAGGGCGCCGGAGTCGACGGCCTTCGTCGCCGAACTGGCCGGCTACGGCGATCGGATTCATCATCACTACGACAGTGTCGACGGAATCATCGATCTCGCGCGGGCCCTGGATGACCTTGGTGGCCGCGCAGCCGACATCTACGCGTGCGGTCCGCCCGGTTTGCTGACGGCGCTGGAGGCGTACGCTGCCTCCCGCGGCGGGTGCCGCCTGATCCTCGAGAGGTTTACCGCCGGCGAGGACACCGGCCCAAGAGCCGGTGACAGCGAGTTCATCGTCGAACTCGCCGACGGCATGGAGGTTTTGGTCGGAGCTACCGAAACGATCCTGGAAGCTCTTGAGCACGAGGGGGTTCCGCTGCTCAGTTCGTGTCAGGAGGGGGTGTGCGGGACGTGTGAAACCGCCGTGATCAGTGGGATTCCCGATCATCGTGACCAAGTGCTCAGTGATGAGGAAAGAGCCGGCGGCGAAATGATGATGCCCTGCGTGTCCCGGTGCTTCGGCGCTCGGATCTGCCTGGACCTGTAGAACTACAAAACCGTCCTGTCCCATCGCAGACGCGTTGAGGTGGGGCGATATTCTCAAAAAGTGAGAATCAAGTTTTTTTTGCCGATTACTTTTGTGAAAGCTGGGTAGCCAGATCCGCTGCTGCTGCTGTGAGCAGGCCCAGACTGCGCCGGAGCCATTGATCTGACGAGCACCGGGTTGCGGGGCCGGCCAAAGTCAAGGTGCAGGCCAACTCGCCGTCGACGATGACCGGAACAGAGACGGCCACAGCTCCGGGCTGGAACTCACCCCGGGAAATGGAGTAACCATTTTTTCGCGCCTGTTCAAGCATCTTGACGAGGGACTCCTTGCCGGGGGTGCTCGGCGAATAGGACGTCATCCGTTCCAACACCAGATCAACAATGGGTCCGGGTGCGTAGGCGAGCAGCATTCGTTGCCCGGCTCCGGCGTAGAGAGGAAGGAGTTCGTTCGCCCGGAACACATATCGACCAGGGTGCGGGCTTATTACCTGCCGCAGACAGATCGCATTCGATCCGGCCCGCACCGCGAGCACCGACGTTTCCGATGTCTGATCCGTCAGACCCTGCAGATACGAGGTGCCCACCTCCACCAATCGGGTGTGGGTGAGATGTTGTCCCCCCAGGTCCAGCAGACGCCAGCCCGGCAGGTAGACCCCCCCGGACTCCTCGATGAGGGCGTAATCCCGCAACGACCTGATGTACCGATAGACGGTGCTCTGGGGAATTTCCAGTTCGGCTGCTACCTCGGCGACCGTGGCCTGTCCGCTGCGGGCGATCGCGATCAGGACATCGAGCCCGCGACCGAACGAGTTCTGCTGCCGTTCCGGTTTGGGCTCCACATCGCACAATCTACGGTGTCGCATCGCACAATCTGGCTACGTGACCAAGTCGTCCCGGGCCGCCCCACGCACTGTCTCCGCGACCTACACCGGCAGCGCCGGATCTACACCCACCAAGTGTTCTCGCCCGGTTCGCGCCTCGTCGTCTGATCGGCCGCCGCCGGCCGGCCAACCCGGGCCGTGGCCAGAAGTGTTCACCGCTCGGCTCGACTCCGTACGCTAGGTCAGGTGTGTCCACTTGAAAAAGTGGGCACTGTTTGTCGAGCGAACGAGACTTTGGATAGCAGGGGACCAATGAGTGGTAATGCGACCTACCGGCACGAGAACGTGTCGATCCTGTCGGTATGTGCAGTGGAGGCGCCAATCGTGGCCACCTCCGCTTCCTTCGACGATCGACTCAGCCAGACCTACGCGCGTACTGGCATGCGACCGGGGATGCTCGAAGAGCTCGCCGGTGTCCGCGAGCGTCGGTGGTGGCCCGAGGACGTAAGCTTCGCCGACGCGGCTGCCATGGCAGGTGCGAAGGCACTGGCCGAAGCGGGCATCAATCCGTCACAGATCGGCGTGATGATCAACAGTTCGGTGTCACGGGCGTACCTGGAGCCGTCGTCCGCCGTCGCGGTGCATCACCAGCTCAACCTCCCCACCAGCTGCCTCAACTTTGATCTGGCCAACGCCTGTCTCGGATTCGTCAACGCGATCCAGCTCGCGGGTACGATGATCGACAACGGACAGGCTGATTATGCGCTGATCGTCGACGCCGAGGGCTCTCGCCATACCCAGGAGGTCACCCTCGACCGGCTGGCCGGCGAGGACGCTACCGCCGACGACCTCAGGGCTCAGTTCGCCACCCTCACCCTGGGTTCTGGCTCCGCCGCGATGGTGCTCGGCCGCGCCGACCGTCACCCAGAGGGCCACCGCGTCATCGGGGGGGTCAGCCGCGCCGCCACGGAGCACCACGATCTGTGCGTCGGCGATCTCAATCGGATGCGCACGGATACGAAGCGTCTCTTCGAGGCCGGTCTCAAGCTGGCGGTGGATACCTGGAAAGACGCCCAACAGGAATTCGATTGGACCGGCATCGACACTTTCGTCGCGCATCAGACCTCGCTGGTTCACATCCGCGCGCTCTGCTCTGTTTTGGGCGTGGACCTGGAGCGCTTCCCCGTGTCGCTCCCGACCTTTGGCAACATGGGCCCGGCCGCTGTGCCGTTCACGCTGGCCGGCCACGTCGATTCGCTGCACCCCGGCGACCGCGTCCTGCTGCTGGGCATCGGATCCGGCCTGAACACTTCCTATGCCGAGATCGCCTGGTGAACTCAGGGCCCGGGGATTACTCGGTACATCTGAAATCTCCCGATTGGGGGCCACCCCCGCACCTCGCCCTCCCCGGGCTCGATCCGTCCTGGTCAAGACTGGTAACCGCCCGCGATGGTGATGGGATCATGCGGACCTGGCATGTGCTGGACACGCATGCACAGACCGCCGGTGTGGACGGAATCAAGAAGGCCGAACCGCCGGTGGGCACCATGCTCTGCGTGCACGGGAATCCGACCTGGTCCTATCTGTGGCGACGTTTTCTGGCCCAGGTGCCCGCGGGTTGGCGCGTGGTAGCGGTAGATCAGCTGGGCATGGGATGGTCGGACCGCATCGACCGGCCGAGGCGACTGAGCCAGCGGGTGGACGACCTCGGCGTCCTGACCGCAGCGCTGGGCGTCACCGGTCCGGTGGTGACCGTCGCCCACGACTGGGGCGGCCCGATCTCGCTGGGCTGGGCATTGGCCCACCGCGAACAACTTGCAGCAGTGGTACTGACCAACACAGCGGTAGATTTCGTCGACGCCGACCTCCCACCGTTGATCGGACTGGCCCGCAATCGGGTGCTCCGGACGGCTAGCTGTGTCACCACCCCCGCCTTCGTGCGGGCGACCACGGCGCTGTCCCGGCCGCGACTGGGCAAGGCGGTCCGTGACGCTTTCGCCGCGCCGTACGTCGGCGCAGCGCGGCGCCAGGGGGTAGGGGATTTCGTCGCCGATATCCCGCTCGAGGCAGACCACCCCAGCCGGGCAGCGCTCTAGCAGATCGCCGCGGGTGT
>JBBSUU010000252.1:0-5045 GCA_038234115.1 Mycobacteriales bacterium | reverse complement strand
TCGCCGAAGTTCTCGCGGTCCCCCAGGACCTCCCCTTCCGCCTGGCCCTGGCCGAAGCGGTGTCGCCGCTTCGCCTCAATGGAATGGGGGCGATGCTGGCCCGCATCAAGCGGCAAGTGGCCGAAAAGTCAGCAGCCTGAACGTCATTGCTTGAAGACGTTGGTGCCGCCGGCATCCATCTTGACGGTCAGATCCTTGCCGAGAGTCGGCCGGCGCTCCGACATGCGCTTGGAATACTGCTCGAGGGAGGTGATGGCAACACCGTCTGGCGTGTTGACGATAATGCCCGGCACACAGGTGAATACGAAGGAACTCTTGTGACCGGCGGCGGCATCGACCTGTACGGCAGCTCCTTGGCCATTGTCGATGGCCATCGACACCTTGTACTTGAAAAAGGATCCCGTGCCGTTCCCCTGAGCCGAGTACACCACCGGCAGCACAGCGACGATATGGGGATTCAGCCGAATTTCGATTATTTCTGTTGCCGTGCTTGCGTTTCCTGTGCGAACGTCTCCCAGATGTCGCACGGCACCATCGGAGGTCGACGCAACAAAGTGTGGTTCCTCCTTGGTTCCGAATTGGGCGACCGTTTCGGTGTGTCCGTCCACGTAGCGGACCAGTGCGTAGACGTCGTAGTCGGTGGCCGGCGGCCAGGATACGGTCGCGGTGATCACGGCTGTCTTCGCGATGGACACCCGGTCGCCCTTTGACAGGGAAATCTTTCCGGTCCGGCCGACCGGTGCCGGTGGTGCTTGTGGGGGGGCCAGTTGCGCCGGTGCAGCTGTGGCTGTGATCGGCGCTGCCGGCGCGTCCTCGACGCTGACCCCATGTTCTCGAACCAGATCAGCCAGACCACCCGACCAGCCGGCGGAGACATTTCGTACCTTCCAATCCGCGCCACGTCGGTAGACCTCGATCAGAACGGCGGCGCGCTCGGTACTCAGACCCTCGGCCGGCGCCTCCAGATACGCGTCGTTGACCCGTACCCCCAGGCCTGCCACCGACGCCAGCGATCCGGCCACCGAGTCGTCCAGAGCCACTGCGATGGCAAGCGTTTCGATCGCCGAAGGCACACCCGAAAGGTCTAGCTCGATGCGGTCGCCGGCAACCAGGATGATGGCACCCTCCGGCGATCTGGGTTGATTGAAGAAAATGAAGTCATTATCGGAACGGACCTTGCGAGAAGGACCAAGCGCAAACACCATGAGGTCGACCGCGCCCGGTCGGGCGCCGGAGACGGCGAGGACAACGCGTCCGGTCGGTAGTGAACTGTTTGCTCCGCGCACCAGAGAGATCATCTTTCCCACCATGCCAGACGCATTCGAGGGATGCGCAGCTTGCGCCGTAAGTTACCGGCAGGCATCACATCTCGGATTCAAGACATCAGACCTTGCGCGCATTACAGTGCCTTGCGGCGTCAGAACCGGCGCTAGTGCGGGACGCGGCACGAAAGCACCAGTTCCTTGGTCTGCCGCACCGCAGTGGGTGGGCCGGCCAAATGCCAACGCTGCGTGCCGTGGAAGAACACTTCGGCGCTGCCGCCGGCAGCTCGCACCAACGCCGCGCCGGGGAGCCAATCCCAGGGCTGAGTATCGGCGTGCAGCCAAACCCCCAGCCGACCAGCGGCTATCGCGGCCAGTTCCACTGATCCGGACCCGATCATCCGCACGGTGGCGGCGCGTGACAGGACCGCCATGATCGGTTCGAGAATCCCACGCTGGGTGAGTCTGGGGGGATGAAGGTAGGTGGAAAATGCCACCTCGCCCAATTCCCGGTCCTGCATCGGGCCGATGGCGACCCCGTTGAGCGTGGTCGGATGCGTGGGTCCACCCAGCCATAGCTCATCGGTCGTGGGCTGATAGATCGCTCCCACCAACAGGTCATCCCCGGCAGTCAACGCCAAAGCAGAGCACCAGGCCGGCAGGCCGGAGACAAAATTGTAGGTGCCGTCCACCGGATCGATGACCCATGTGCGCTCGCCCGGGGATGCGGCACCCTCCTCGCCCAATACCCCGTCCAGCGGACGGAGTTCCCCCAGACGTTCAACGATCAGTGCTTCAGCAGCATGATCGGCGTCGGAGACCACGTCGCTGATGCTTGTCTTGCGGGAGACGGTCAGACCCTCATATCTCATCCGGGCCGCCAATGCCCCTGCTTCCTGCACCAGAGCAGCGGCCAGCTCCATATCGGATTGAGTGTCGGCAACAGCCGACCGGGCGTGTATTGAGTTACTCACTGGTCCCACACTGCCATCGGAACATGTCGATGCAGTGACACCCGAGCGATAAGATCTGTCAATTGCCTCCGCCGACGGCGCGCAGCCCCTATATTTCACACCGGCGCTGCCATCGGCATTTTGCACCTGAGCCGGCAGCCGGGGCGCTGCCATTCATGCACGGAGAACACGACAAGGGAGTTCAACATGGGCATCAGCCTGGTCAAAGGCGGCAATGTTTCGTTGACCAAAGCAGCGCCGGGGCTGACCGCGGTGCTGGTGGGGTTGGGCTGGGATGCCCGCACCACCACCGGTACCGACTTTGATATCGATGCCAGCGCACTGGGAGTCGACACCAACAAGAAGGTGGTCAGTAACCAGCACTTTGTTTTCTACTCGAACCTGAAGAGCCCGGACGGCGCCATCGAACACCTGGGTGACAATCTCACCGGTGCCGGCGACGGCGACGACGAGCAGATCAAGGTTGACCTGGCCGCAATGCCCCCGAACATCGACACCGTTGTATTTGCCGTCTCGATCTACGATGCCGACACCAGGGCACAGAGTTTCGGGCAAGTCCGAAACGCCTACATTCGTGTCATGAACCAGGCCGGCGGCACCGAGCTTGCCCGCTATGACCTGAGCGAGGACGCAGCCAGCGAGACTGCAATGGTGTTCGGTGAGCTGTACCGAAACGGGGCCGACTGGAAATTCCGCGCCGTCGGTCAGGGCTACGCTTCCGGGCTGTCCGGTATCGCCACTGATTTCGGGGTCGTGCTCTAGGCAAGCCGGGTCCGGCTCGATCAAAATCGTTGCACACCGCTGCGCCCTACCACCAAGGGCGCAGCGGTAACCCCGAAGTGCCGTCGGAGCCGGTCTTCACGGCCAACACCTGGTGCAGTTGGATCTCGTTACGCTCGAAGCCCAACCGAGACGCCGCCATGTAGAGCCCCCAAACGCGCGCCACACTCTCACCGACCTCGTCAACACAGGCATCCCAATGATGTTGCAGGTTGGCGCACCAGTCACGCAGGGTCAGCGCGTAATGCTCCCGCAGGTTTTCCTCATGAACGACTTCCAGTCCGACATCTTGGATTTCGGTGATGATCCGACCGGAGCCGGTCAGCTCACCATCCGGGAAAACGTAGCGGTCGATGAACGCCTCGGTCTTGGCCGCGGTGTAATTCTCCGGTCTGGTGATGCAATGGTTGAGGAGACGGCCGCCCACTCGCAGCTTGCCATCGAGTGACTGGAAGTATTTGGCGTAGTTGCTGACCCCGATGTGCTCGGTCAGTCCGATCGAGGAGATCGCATCGAAGTTGCCCTCTTGGACATCCCGGTAGTCCAGATGTCGGATCTCCGCCAGGTCCCCCAAGCCCTCGTCGATGATCGCCTGCTGACCCCATGCCGCCTGCTCTCTGGAAAGCGTCACTCCCAGCGCGCGAACACCCTGGCGTGCAGAATATCTGACCATTGATCCCCAGCCGCAGCCGATATCAAGCAACCGCTCACCTGGTTGAAGTCGAAGTTTGTCGAAGACAAGTTTGTACTTGGCCAACTGAGCAGCATCCAGATCTGTGCTCGGCTCGGTGTACACGGCACAGGTGTATGCCATCGAGGGGCCGAGAACATACTCGTAGAAGGTGTTCGATACGTCGTAATGCTTACTGATCGATTCCGAGTCCCGCAGCTTGGAATGTCGTCGCATCGAGGTCAAAACGGCCGAGGAATCAACCGCGGCCCTGGCAGCCCGGCGCCAGCGCGGTGGTGCCTCCTGACTGGGCGGCGTCACCGGCTTAAAATGTTGCCAGCCGAGTGAGCGGGCCACGTCAGCCAATTCGCGCATGCCCGGCCGGCGGATGTGCATCCGCTCGGCCATCATCTTCAACATCGGGTACGGATCGGCAGGGTGCACACCGTCAAAGGTCAGGTCGCCGGAAATATAGGCCCTGGCCAACCCCAGGTCGCCGGGTGAGGTCAGGGCGTAGTTCAGGCCCCGCTCCGCAACAAGATTAATGCCCAGCGGCGCGGCCGGTGATCCAGCCTCACTACCGTCAAAGGCGGTGAAGTGAAAAGGTAATGGGCCGTCGATCAGGCTCTCGACAACCCTGGCCACCGTCATGTGCGAGGTGCTTGTTCTTGGCACACCGCTTGCCTCGGCCGTCCTGGCGGAGGCCTTGAAGGTGGTTGCCGACCGACCGGCTTTGCCGCTGGCGGCAGCCGGCCTCAAGGGCGTGTCGTTCTTCATGCTCGCTGCACCGTCTTCGCGTAGAGATCCGACAGTCGCCCGTCGGGGTCGTACTTATTTTTCAGGACGTCGTATGACTCGCCGCCATAGAGTTTTCGGAACTCTGGTCTGGAATAGTAGGCGTCCGAATACAACGACTTGTGCCCGCCCAAGGTGGACACCTGGTGCTCAATGAGCCGATTCATCGCACCATCGACATCGCCGGGCACCGTGGACACGACGGACCAGAACCCGAAGTTGACGTAGACCACGTCGGGGTCGAGGGGGTAGAGGGGCCAATCACGAAATTCGTTTCCGTTTGTGCCCCGCGGGCGAACGCGTAACGGACACACCCAGATTGGCGAAATAGGAACATTGGCACTGAACCAGCGGAGAAATTCAGCGGCATTCTCCAACGGAATCTCGACATCTTGCACGACTCGTTCCAAAGGTGTTCGACCCGCTATCTTTTCGACTCGATCTGCAATCCCCCACCGACGATCCAGGGCGACGAGTTTCCAATAGAATGAGCTGCGGAGTAGCTTTTTGGGCCACAGCGGGCGTAGCAGTTTGGACTGCGCGCCGAATGCGCGCGAGCACCAG
>JBBSUU010000251.1:0-5095 GCA_038234115.1 Mycobacteriales bacterium | reverse complement strand
GGGTTCACGGCGTACCCACGAAGAATCAGCGGTGGCCTGCGCGCGCGCGGCGTATCTGGCCGGATTCACCTCGACCTCCAATCTGGAAGCCGGCCGCCGCTACGGCATTCCGACCGGTGGTACCGCGGCGCACTCCTTTACCCTGCTCCACGACACCGAAGAAGCAGCGTTCGCCGCCCAGGTTGCCTCCCTCGGTGTTGGCACCACCCTCCTGGTCGACACTTACGACATCACCAAGGGAATCGACACCGCGATTGCGGTCGCCGGTCCCAACTTGGGTGCGGTCCGGATCGATTCCGGTGATCTGGGCGTGCTGGCCCGGGCCGCCCGTGATCAACTCGATCGGTTGGGTGCGGTGAATACGAAGGTGGTGCTCTCCGGCGATCTGGATGAGTACGCGATTGCTGCGCTGCGCGCCGAACCTGTTGATGTGTATGGGGTTGGCACCTCGGTGGTGACCGGTTCCGGCGCACCGACTGCCTCGATGGTCTACAAACTGGTCGAAGTTGATGGCCGAGCGGTGGCCAAGCGTAGCGAGAACAAGCAGTCCAACGGCGGTCACAAATCAGCGTTGCGCCGATACCGCGATACCGGCACGGCCACCGAAGAAGTCATTTTCCTGGCGGACGGGACCGGGCCGGTGGCCGCTGAATTCGATCGGGTGCTCCCGCAACCGCTGTTTCGGTCGGGCGTCGTTGTTGCCGGTCAACCAACACTGGAAGCATCACGGGAACACCTGGCAATGGCGCTCATCAGCCTGCCCTGGTCCGGCCTGAAGCTCTCCCGCGGCGACGCCGCGATCCCCACCACCTCGCTCGTCCCCTGAGCTGCGCGTCCCTTCACCCGACACATTCTGGAGCACTGGATGATTCAAACCTATACGCCCTCAACGGCTCTGGTCGTTGTTGACGTTCAGCACGACTTCGCCGATCCGGCCGGCAGTTTGTACGTCCGCGGCGGCGAGGAGATCATAGAACCGTTGGCGCAGGAAATCGCCTCGGCCCAACAGGCCGGCGCGACCATCATTTACACCCAGGACTGGCACCCGGAATCCACCCCGCATTTTGCCAAGGATGGCGGAATCTGGCCGGTGCACTGCGTTATCGACTCTGTCGGCGCCGATTTCGCACCGGGGCTTCCATTGGTCGGCCCGGTGGTCCGCAAGGGTTCGGGTCGCGAAGACGGCTATTCCGGATTTTCGGTCAAGGACCTGGACACCGGTGCGGTCCGTGGCACCGAACTGTCCACCCATCTTGACGAGAGCGGCATCATGTCGATCATCGTGGTCGGTCTGGCCGGTGATTGGTGCGTGAAGGAAACCGCTATCGACGGCGTGAGGCTCGGCTACGACGTCACGGTGCCACTGGCGCTCACCCGCTTCGTGGAACTCAAACCAGGCGACACCGAGGCGGCCGTGGCGGCGATGAAAGCAGCCGGCGTCACGGTGGTGTGATCGGCCGCTTTCATCGCCCGCAGTCTTCACATCCGGATGTGATGTGGTGCCGGCGGGCTAACGCGCCAGTGTCACCATTCTGGCCGCCAGCCCAACGAAAACAGTGCCGGCCACTCGATCCAGACCTCTTCGGACCTTGATCCTGGCGAAGAATGCCTTGGCCCTGTTGGCCACCAGGGCCAGGGTGAAGAACCACACCGTGTCGATCACAATCAGGATCGCCGCCAGGTACATGGTCGTACTGAACACCGGCGCGCCGACCGGAATGAACTGCGGAAAAAACGCCAGGCAGAACACCATCGCCTTGGGGTTGGCCAGGTTGGTCAGAAGTCCGGTGCCGAAACCCTTCCAGGCACCGGGCGTCTGCGGGATTTCCAGCGCACCGGCAGCAGTTCCAGTTTTGAAACTGGCTCGCCAGGCCTGAATGCCCAAGCCGAGAAGCACAATTGCGCCGACAATCTTGAGGATGTTGAATGCTGACGGGCTGGCGGCGACCAGGCCGGCCACCCCGATTCCGGCCAGCGTCACCCAGGCAAAAACTCCGGCCTCGACGCCGGCCAGAACCGGAATCGCAGAACGTACCCCATGGATTGCCGA
This sequence comes from Mycobacteriales bacterium, assembly GCA_038234115.1. Taxonomy (GTDB): domain Bacteria; phylum Actinomycetota; class Actinomycetes; order Mycobacteriales; family Nakamurellaceae; genus Nakamurella. The sequence goes on along the minus strand of JBBSUU010000251.1, from coordinate 3,045 downwards.
ATGCCGAATGATCAACGCGAACGCAGGCCCGGGGCTGAGCGTGATCAAAACGCAGGCCAACGCAAACGTGGCCAATTCAGCGGTGGAAAGCATGTCGCCAAGATTGTCAGGTACTGCTGGATCTGAGCAAATCTATTTTGTCCGGCGGGCTGCTGCGGGCAAACACGATCGCTTCATCCAGATCGGCAAAGACGTGACTTACCGGAGCTGACCCCTCCCAGTGATAGGGCGCGTTGATGGCGCCGATTACGCCGACCTCGGCCAACTGTTGGTGGTGACGGTCTTGGATGCCTTTGAGCAGCACCAGAATTCCCCGATCCCGGATCTTGCCGATGAGCTCGGCCATCTGGACCGCGCCACTGGCGTCCAACACGTGGACATCCTTGAGTCGCAGGATCACCACCCTGGTGTCGTCCGGGATGGCGATACTTGCAAAGATCGTCGGGGCCGCGGCAAAGAACAGAGACCCGTCGATTTTCAGGCTCACGATCCCCGGCTCGATCGGGGTAACAACACTGGTGCTCCGGGAAGCCATCTGCCGCAGGGCGAAAAAGGCAGCCAACACCAGACCTGCCTCAACGGCAAAGATCAGGTCGAAAGCTACCGTACTGACTGCGGTCAGGACGAACAGAGCGGCGTCGGATCGGCTGGATCGCAGTACCGAGCGGGCCGCATGACGTTCGACCATGCGAACACTGGTCATGATCAGCACCCCGGCCAGCGCCGCGAGCGGAATCCTTCCGACAAGAGGCGCCGCGAGATACACCACCCCCAGCAGGACGACGGCATGCACGATCGAAGCGAATCTGGTCTGGGCGCCGGCTCGAACATTCACCGCAGTCCTGGCAATTGCTCCGGTGGCGGGCATCCCGCCGAAAATAGCCGAGCCAACTGTCGCGAGGCCCTGGCCGAACAGCTCTCGGTCCGGGTCCCAGGTCGATTCGGTGGCGCCCTTGCCCCCCATCTGATCGGCCACCCGGGCCGACAGCAGGGATTCGATCGCACACAGCACTGCCACCGCCAGTGCCGGCCCCACCAACGAGGCAACATCGGCAATCGGCAACCCGGACAGATTGGGCGCCGGCAGCGAATCCGGCAGCACACCGATGAGTGAAACATCCAGGTCGGAAACAGCAACCAGCACCGTTGCCAGCACCACCGCTATCAGCGAACCGGGCAGCCGTGCGTGCAGGCGAGAGCTGATCATCATCACGACGACCACCAACACCGTTACGCCCAGCGCCGGCAAGGCGGCGGACCAGTTGGCGTGCACGGCCGTCTGAACTGCCATCCAGAAGGTGTTGTCAGTCTTGTAGGCCGGCGAGTTCAAGGCCGAGGGTAGCTGTTGCAAGAAAATGATGGTCGCAATCCCCAGGGTGAATCCCTCCACCACCGGCCAGGGAATGTAGGCGACCAGCTTTCCCCAGTGCGTCAGTGCCATGGCAATGACCATCAGGCCCGCAAGAAGCCCGACCAGGATCACCGCGCTGGTGCCAAATTTGGCCACGATCGGCACCAACACCACGGTCATCGCCCCAGTGGGGCCCGAAACCTGAAATCTTGAACCACCGAAAACTGCCGCCAGGACACCCGCGATAACAGCGGTGACCAAACCTGCGGCCGCACCCAGCCCGGACGTCACGCCAAACCCCAGGGCCAGCGGGAGTGCCACAATTCCCACGGTCAGACCGGCGATCAGATCACCGCGCCAGGTCCTGGTCAGACCCGCGTAATCGGAGCGTCGCGGCAGGCAGGTGCGCCGCACCGACTGCAGGGTTTTGGCGACGGTACCGATCACTTGGTGGCCGCCGCGACCGCTTCGAGTTCCAGTGCGTTCAGCAGCGAGCTATCGCGTAGCAGGGTGCCGATCAGAAATTCGCGCGCCGCAGCGAGGAACTGCGCCACGGCCGGATTGGCCAGCCGATAGGTAACCGTGGTGCCTTCCCGCGAGGTGGCCACCACGTCTGCCCGACGCAGGACCGCCAGATGCGTCGACAGGGTGGAGGGCTCGACCGCAATCGCGGCCAGCATCATCGAGACCGATAACTCGTTGCCCTGCAACAATTCCAGGACGCGTACCCGAATCGGGTGACCGAGAGCTTTGAACAGTTCTGCTTTGCGGACGTGCAATTCGATGGTCGGAATCTCGTCATTCATCGGCGGCACTCATCTTATTATTCGTTAATTCGGGATATTGTGAAGTATGGGTAAGCGTACGCCGCGGAGAAATCAAAGGCAAGATCAGCGCCGACCAGCTCAGACAGCCATCAATCTTTCAGGTCAACGCGGAAGCATCCGCGATGACCGTGATCGTGCCCGGCGCGATTTCGGTGAAACCGGCGTCCCGCACTGCGACAAGACCGGTGCACCAAGCTTTCTCCGGGTCGATGATGTCCGCCGACAGTTTCGCCCATCGATCGGGCGTCGCGCGACGCACCACCGCCGCGAGCCCGCCATCCCGCCACCGCAACAGCGCATCCTGATCTGACCCGGATAAGAGAGCGGCCGTGATCATCCCGGCGTGTCCGGTCTGCGCCATCGCTTTCCCGGCCGTCATCACCACCGTCGGTGGCATCCACATCAGCAGAGCGGGCGCCCCTGAGCCGTAAAGTGAAGTCGGAACTCCAGCCCCGCCGCCGATCTCGATATCAGCAGCCACATCGGTACCGCCGACCTGCAAACGCGAAACCCGCTGATCCAGCTCCTGGATCAGACCAGGAACCAGCGCACGCACCTGGGTCGTTCCCGCCGAGACGGTCAGACCCGGCAGGTCGCCCAGCACAGCCCAATGGCCGGCTCGCGCTCGCCGGGTCACCTTGCGGATATGGGCGGCGCAGTATTGCGAGATCGCTTCGTGCCATTGCCCACCCGGCGCGGCTTGGGGATCCAAACACAATGCCGTTGCCGCAGTCGCGGCGGCAGCCAGCGCCGCCGACCACAACGCCGGGGTGGTTCGTTCCATCCGCAGAATCAGCGGCATCGACCTGATATCCGCGGCAGCCTCGTCCCGGTCCAGCAGGACCTGGGCCCGATCCATTCCGAGCC
>JBBSUU010000250.1:0-5096 GCA_038234115.1 Mycobacteriales bacterium | reverse complement strand
TGGCGGGTGGCGCCGAAGAATGTCATGTACATCAGACGGGTCATGTAAAAGGCGGTCAGGCCGGCGCCCAGCAGTGCGGCGCCACCGAGCAACCAGCCCTTGGTGCCACCGGCGGCGAAGGCCGCTTCGATGATCGGGTCCTTGGAGTAGAACCCGGAAAGGAACGGAAACCCGATCAGTGCCAGGTAGCCGAAGGTGAATGTCCAGAAGGTGATCGGCATCTTGCGCCACAACCCGCCGTAGCGGCGCATATCCACATCGTCGTTCATCGCGTGCATCACCGAGCCGGCGCCGAGGAACAGCCCGGCCTTGAAGAAGCCGTGGGTCAGCAGGTGCAGGATGCCCAGTGCGTAAACGCCCGCGCCGAGTCCGACCGCCAGGAACATGTAACCGATTTGCGAAACAGTTGAGTAGGCAAGAACTTTCTTGATGTCATCCTTGGCGCAGCCGGCAATACAACCCACCAGCAGGGTGACAGCCCCGATGATGGTGACGACCAGTCGACCATCGGCGGTGAGATTGAAGATCGGTGAACAGCGCGAGATCAGGTAAACGCCGGCGGTGACCATGGTCGCCGCGTGGATGAGGGCCGAGACCGGGGTCGGGCCCTCCATGGCGTCGGGCAACCAGGCCTGGAGCGGTACCTGACCGGATTTACCACAGGCACCCAGCAGGAGCAGGAGCGCGATCGCCGTGACGGTTCCCGGTGATTGTTCGGCCACCGCGCCGATCTGTGAGAAGACGCCGTCAAATGAGGTGGTGCCCATTTCCTTGAACATCAGGAAAATGGCCAGGACAAGGCCGACGTCGCCAACCCGGTTCATGATGAATGCCTTTTTGGCGGCGGTGGCCGCGCTCGGGCGGTCGGACCAGAATCCGATCAACAGATATGACGCCAGACCGACGCCCTCCCAACCGGCGTAAAGGGTCACGAAGGAGTTGCCGAGTACCAGCAGCAGCATCGATGCCACGAAAAGATTGAGGTAGGCGAAGAACTTTCGCCGATCCGGGTCGTGATGCATGTATCCGATGGAATACAAATGGATCAGCGAGCCGACACCGGTGATCAGCAGCACGAAGGTCAAGGACAGCGGGTCGATCCGCAGGCCGAACTCCACCTGCAACTGCTCCACCGGCATCCAGGAGAACAGGCTGCTGTCCATGATGGAGTTGCCTTCGCCGCTGCCCGGGTGGGTCAAGAACATCAGCAGACCGAGGACGAACGCGGCCGCCACCATCAACAGTCCGACCAGATGCCCGGTCCGGTCCAGCCGCCGGCCACCGATCAACATGATGGCGGTTCCGATAAGTGGCAGGAGTACCAGCCAGATCGCGACCCCGGCCATGCCCGTGGCGGGGACAGCCATCCCTGCAGTTTCCGTCATGTGGTTTGCCCCTTAGTACTTCAGCAAGTTCGCGTCATCGATCGACGCGGATCGACGGCTGCGGAAGATAGACATGATGATCGCCAGACCGACAACCACTTCGGCGGCGGCGACGACCATCACGAAGAAGGCCATCACGACCCCGTCGAGATTTCCGTTGATCCGGGAGAAGGTGACAAAGGACAGGTTGACCGCGTTCAACATCAGCTCGATGCACATGAACACGACGATGGCATTGCGCCGTACCAGCACCCCGACGGCGCCGATACCGAACAGCAGTGCCGAAAGCACCAGGTAGTAGTCCGGATTCACGACCGGTGCCGCCCTTCGAGTTCGGCGTGATGCGGATGTTCGATGGATTCCAGAGCCGTCAGTTCAGCCCCTTCCCGGTGTCGCCGGGCCACATCCTGACTCTCATATTGGTCGACCAGGCTTGATACCGATTCCGGCGCAACGGATCCGTCCGGCAGCAACGCCGGAGTTGCGTTGGACGACGAGGTGGCAAATACACCCGGCCCGGGCAGCGGGGACATCCGACCGGAACGCATCCGGGCATTGACCATCTTCAACTGGCTGCGCTTCTCCCCTGGCCGCTTCTCCACGTGGGCCAGCACCATCGCGCCGACCGCGGCGGTGATCAACAGCGCCGACGTGAGTTCGAAGGGGAACAGGAAGGTGGTGAACAAACTGTTGGCGATGGAACCCATCTCGCCGCGTTCGGCGGTGGCCGCGGCCAGCCCGACCGGTTCCACCCCGGTAACGGCGTGCACCAGGCCGGAGACCAGCAGACCGACAAATCCGATTCCGACCAGCAGTGCCGCGACCCGTTGGCCGCGCAGGCTTTCGATTACCGAATCGCCGGATTCACGTCCGGTGAGCATCAGGACGAACAGGAACAGCATCATGATCGCGCCGGTGTAGACGATGATCTGCACGAATCCGAGGAACTGTGCGCCCTGGGCCAGATACATGCATCCGACGCTCAACATGGTCAGCACCAACCACAATGCGGAGTGCACCGCGTTCTTGGCGAAGATCATCCCGACCGCGCCGAGGAGAGCCAGCGGTCCGAGGATCCAGAAGGCCACCTGCTCTCCGGTGGTGGCCATGCCGGTTGCGGCTGCTACGACTTCCGGATTCATGAGGCACCTTCGGGCTTCTTGGTCCGCCGGTCGCGCAGAAGCTCCGGGCCCTTGACGTAGTAGTCCTCTTCTTCACCCAGCCGCATCGGGTGCGGCGGTTGCTCCATCCCGGGGAGCAGCGGCGCCAACAGCATGTCCTTGGTGTAGATCAGTCGCTGGCGTTCGTCGTCGGCGAGTTCGTACTCATTCGTCATGGTCAACGAGCGGGTGGGGCAGGCCTCGATGCAGAGTCCACATCCGATGCAGCGCAGGTAGTTGATCTGGTAGTTGGCGCCGAAGCGCTCCCCCGGGGAGTAGCGCTCCTCTTCGGTGTTGTCGCCGCCCTCCACATAGATCGCGTCTGCCGGGCAGGCCCAGGCGCACAGTTCGCAACCGACACACTTTTCCAGCCCGTCGGGATGGCGGTTGAGCTGGTGCCGTCCGTGGTAGCGCTCGGCGGTTTTCTCCGGGTTTCGCGGGTAGTCCTCGGTCACCACAGTTTTGAACATGGTCGCGAATGTGACACCAAAACCCTTGACCGGATCCAGAAATGACATATCAACTCTCCGTCTTCTTGATACCGGCTTTGCCATGCGGACCGGCTTCGGCGCTGCCCACTGCGACCCGGTGACCGGTTTTGGTGAGTGCTTCGTTGAGTGCTGCCTGGTGGGCCCGGATTGGCGGCGCCGGGACCTTCAGGTTCATCGGCGGAATCGGGTAGCCCGGGGTGGCCGGTCGAACGACGGCGGACGGGAAGCCCAGTTCCGCCTCGATCACTTCCGGATCCCAGTCCTCGTCCTCATCCTCGAGCGCGCGTTTCTCCGGCCAGAAGAACATCCCGATCAGCAGCACGACGATGGGGATTCCCATCCACAGCAGCACTTCCCGGGTGGTCAGATTGGTAGAAGCGTTGAGCACCCGGGCAGTGCCGACCAGCACGATCCAGACCAGCGAGACCGGTATCAGCACCTTCCAACCGAGCGCCATGAACTGGTCGTATCGCACTCGGGGCAGGGTTCCGCGCAGCCAGACGAACGTGAACATGACCAGGAGGACCTTGGTGAAGAACCAGAGCAATGTCCAGTAGCCCGTATTGGCTCCATCCCAGAGGGACAACGGCCACGGAGCTCGCCAACCGCCGAGGAACAGCGTGGTCGAGATCGCGGAAACGTTGATCATGTTGATGTACTCGCCGAGGAAGAACAGTCCGAAGCGCATCGAGGTGTACTCGGTATTGAATCCGGCGACGAGTTCACCTTCGGCCTCGGCCATGTCGAACGGCGCCCGGTTTGTCTCGCCGACCATCGAGATGGAATAGACGACGAACGAGACCGGCAGCAGCCAGACGTACCAGCCGGTTTGCTGCTGCTGCACGATGCCGGACATCGAGACGGTGCCGGAATAGATGAATACCGCCACAAAGCTCAAGCCCATTGCGATTTCATAGGAAATCAGCTGAGCGGCCGACCGCAGCCCACCCAGTAGCGGGTAGGTGGAGCCGGAAGACCAACCGCCCAAGGCGATTCCGTAGACACCGAGTGAAGCGAAGGCCAGGACGGCCAGGGCGCTGACCGAGAGTTCGGTCACCTGCAGCGCCGTTTGCTGGCCGAACATGGTGACCGGGCCACCCAACGGGATGACCGAAAAGGTCAGGAAGGCCGGCGTTGCCACCATCACCGGGGCCGCGATATAGACGAATTTGTCCACCCGGGTCGGCATGATGCCTTCTTTGAACATCAGCTTCAAAGCATCGGCCAACGACTGGAGCAGACCGAACGGGCCGTTCCAGTTCGGGCCCGGCCGATGCTGCATCCGGCCGACGACCTTGCGCTCGAACCAGATCGCAAACAACGTGAGTAATAGCAGCAGGACGAAGACGATCAGTGCCTTGATGAACTTGAGCCAGAGCGGATCATTGGCGAGCAACGGCGCGACCGACCCATCCACACCGACTGCCGGTGCGGCCAGGATCATCTGGTGCAGGACCGACATCAGTTGGTACCTCCTGGCTGCGTTGCATCGCTGGACGTCGCGGCTCTCATGGTGACCACATCGCCATGACCGGCCCTGAGACTGACCGACAGCGGGATGTGCCCGGGACGGGCCGGCAACCAGACGGTTCCGTCGACCATCTGGCTCACTGCCACCGGCAACGTAACACTGCCGGCCGACGTTTCCACGGTGAGCAAGGCGCCATCGGCGACGCCGAGTGCATCGGCGGTTGCAGCCGACACCCGAACCAGATCCTCGCGAGCGGTACCGGCCAGGTGGGGTTCACCGTCCAGCATCGTCCCGCCGTCCAGGTTCATTCGCCAGGTCGCCAACCGATAACCGCCGGCACCAGCCGGAGTTCCGGTGGCGGGTCGATCTTGTTGGTCGCGCAATTCCGGTTGTTTGCCCAGCGGGGTCGAGACCCCACTCCAGTACCCCAACCGCACCATCTCTGCCCTCGCCGCTTTGGGGGTCTGGGTGTAGAGGTCGACATCCATTTCCACCCCGAGGGTGTCCAGAATCCGGCCGTCGTCCATGGTGCCCTTGCTGGTGATGGTGGCGTCGAACGGGCGTAGGCGGCCCTCCCAGTTGCGGTAGG
>JBBSUU010000249.1:0-5127 GCA_038234115.1 Mycobacteriales bacterium | reverse complement strand
TAGAACTTGTTCTCCTGCACTGCCATCAGACCGGCCGCGGAGTGGGCGACGCCATCGGCGGCAAGCAGCCGCTCGGACCAGTCGACCAGTCGGCCCACCTTGTCCGCTGCCGCCACCTCGAACGGATCGATTTGGTAGTCACTGACCCAGCTGACATCGGCGTAGATCGGCTCATCGGCACGTTCGATGCGTTCCTCGACCACCGAGCGCAACGCGATCGCCACCTCGACGGCGGAGCGGGCAACCGCAGCCGCCGCATCGACTGACAGGGTGACGCCGGCGGCAAAACCCCAACTACCGCCGTGGATCACCCGGACCGCGTACCCGATGGTGACCGAGTCGGCCGATGACTGCACGGCCCCGTCCTGCACGCCGATCAGTTCCGTTCTGATCCGCTCGAAGCGGAAGTCGGCGTGTTGGGCACCGAGGGATTTGGCGGTGCCCAGGGCGGCCTCGGCCATCGCGCGCATCGGTAACGCCAGAAAAGTCGGGTCAACGGTTCGATCATTTGTCACAGACACCCCGCCAGCCTATTCCGCCTGCGACACCGGCCCCTCAGATTCCACCCTGAGGCGAGGCGATGCGAATCAGGGTCATCCCCAGGAATGACCCTTGAAGAGCCGGTAGAACGACGCATCCGGGGCCATCATGGGGCAAGGTTGTGCACGAGCACAGAAGCTGCCTCCGCCGGAGGCCGAGAATTAACACCAACAGCGAAGGTTCATGATGATAGAAGCGGTCGGTCTGACCAAGATCTACGGCAAGACCGTTGCGGTGGATGAACTTTCATTTACTGTCAACCCGGGCATCGTTACCGGTTTTCTCGGACCGAACGGTGCCGGTAAATCCACCACCATGCGGATGATTCTCGGGCTGGACACCCCCAGCAGGGGTCGAGCCCTGATTGATGGGGTGCCGTACGCGTCCATACCGCGCCCGCTGACCAAAATCGGCTCCCTGCTGGACGCGAACTGGATCCACCCGAACCGCACCGCCAAGGCGCATCTGCGGTGGATGGCGGCCTCCAACGGCATCCCGGTCAAGCGGGTGACCGAGGTTCTGGACACGGTCGGACTTTCCGCCGTTGCAGACAAGGCAGCCGGAAAGTATTCCCTCGGCATGAAGCAGCGACTGGGCATCGCCGGCGCCCTGCTCGGCGATCCGGAAATCCTGCTGTTCGACGAACCGGTCAACGGCCTGGACCCGGAGGGGATCCACTGGATTCGCAGTTTCATGAAGCAACTCGCGGCGAATGGTAAAACGGTACTGGTTTCCAGCCATTTGCTCAGCGAAATGTCATTGACCGCAGATCATCTGGTGGTAATCGGTCGCGGCCGGCTGATCTCCAACAGCTCAACGGCCGACTTTATCGCCAACTCCACCACCGCCAGCGTCCGGGTTCGCTCTCCCCAATTGCCACAACTGCGAGAGATCCTGGTGGGCGCCGGTTTGGCCGTCACGGACGTGCCGGACGGCCTTTCCATCACGGCGGCTCCCATCGAGCAGATCGGCGAGCTGGCCGGCAACGCCGGAATCACGCTGCACGAGCTGTCCGGCCAGGCGGGCTCGCTGGAAGATGCGTTCATCAAGTTGACCGGCGACTCGGTGGAATACAACGCCCATGACGGGCTCGGCCCGGTCTCGCCCACCGAATTCACCTCCGCCCAGGACGCCTCCCCGACCGCCGGCGCCGCGCCCGCTCCGTACCGAGGAAACTGACATGTCACTTCTCAACGTTGAACGCATCAAGCTGTTCTCCACCCGCTCGCCCTACTGGTGCCTGCTGCTGGTGGTCGTCTTCGGGCTGGGTCTCTCGGCCATCCTGTCGCTGGTAGAGGGGGGCGCCAACGCCGGCGTGAGCACCAGCCAGGCCGGTATCAACTTCGCCATCTCGGTGATCATGGTGATGGCCGCCCTGGCCATCACCACCGAATACCGCTTCGGCACCATTCGCAACTCCTTCCTCGCGGTTCCCAAGCGCGGAAAGGTACTGGCTGCCAAGACGGCGGTGGTCGCCGTCATCGCGTTGGTGGTCACGCTCATCACCTCGTTTGCCGCGTACTACTTGATGGTGGCCATCCACGGACCCGACGCGCCCGCCAATGCGATGGATATCAACAACGCCGACGAATGGCGCTACATCTGGGGCCCGGCGGTCATCGTGATGGTGGCCGCAGTCATCGCGGTGTCTGTCGGTTCGCTGATCCGGCAGTCGGCTGGTGCGATCGCCGCCCTGCTCATCTGGCCAACATTGGAATCGCTGTTTCCCCTGTTCGGGAGCTTCGGACGTCGAGTGGCACCGTGGTTGCCGTTCAATGCCGGCTCCAAGTTCTACACCGCCGGATTCAGTGACGGCCAGGGTCCGCCGGCTTTGGACGGGCGATATCCGTCGCCCAACTGGTGGCAGGGTGGGCTGGTATTTGTCGGTACTGCGGCCGTGCTGTACGTGGTCGCGCTCATTTTGTTGAAGAAGCGAGACGCATGACTATGGGACAATTGGGGTAATACGCCCCGTTGGGCTGCGAATGCCGACCGCCGGAGCTTCGGATTCCCCGAAGAATTGGTCACAGCGCACCCAACACCAGAATTGAGTGTCAGCGAACAGCGGTCCTTCTGCCGTCGGGGGTGAGAAGGGCCGCTGTTCGCTGTTTCGGTCCGACTGGATTGGAAACGATCACTCTGGTCGCCGTACCCTGACCGCTATGCCCGCAACAGAATCGACAGATTCACGAATCACCCCTATCAGTACCCCTACCGACGGGCTACCCCTGCATTTTCGACGTGTGGTGAGCTTCCACCCGCGGGGTGGACGGCTGAATCCGGTTCAGCGACGGGCCTGGGATGCGCACTCCGACAAATGGTATATCGAGCCCTCCGAATTCGCCCAGGGTGGGTTTGATGCCAATTCGGCGTTCGGCCGACAGGCGCCGTTGGTGATCGAGATCGGATCCGGGATGGGCGAGGCGACAGCCGGGATGGCGGCAAATCGTCCGGATATCAATCTGTTGGCCATCGAGGTCTACAAACCCGGTGTCGCCCAAACCTTTCACCATGTGGCCAAGGCCGGCGTGGAGAACGTCCGCGTGATGCGCGGTGACGCGGTAGAGATTCTCGAGGTACTCCTGGCGGTTGGTTCCGTCGCGGAAGTGTGGTTGTTCTTCCCGGACCCGTGGCCGAAAACCAAACACCTCAAGCGCCGCCTGGTCACCCCGGCGTTCGCCAAACTGGTGGCATCGCGCCTGATGAAGGGCGGCGTCTTCCGCCTGGGCACCGACTGGGAACCCTACGCGGAGCAGATGCTGGCCGTGTGCACCGCAGACTCCAAGCTGCGGAACCTGCACACCGGCTGGGCACCGCGTCCGGAGTTTCGCCCGCGGACCCGCTTCGAACGCCGCGGGGTCAACGCCGGCCGGGCTATTTTTGATCTGGAATTCGCCCGCAAGTAGCTGTTGCGCGGCGCCGGTGGACTTCGCAGTGGCCGCTACGCGCCGGGAATGTTCCACCTGGCCAGCACAGACCCATCGGCGTTGAGAAACTCCAGTACTCCGGCGCCGGGTGACACATCGAAGGCAATCACGGTTTGGCCGATCTGACCGGCGTTGGCGCCGAAGGTAATCGGATTGCTGCCGACCACCCGTCCGCTGTTGGCCGGGACCGGCTGACGCGATGCCGAGATGAACCGGAAGTTCTTATCACTCACATACAGGGAGGTTCCTGGCGCGACCCGTTCCGGATCGACAGCTGCCACCAGATCGATGACCAGAAAATTGCCGCTGGTCGGGGCTATCGACACTGCCGGATCGCCGGCTGCCAACCATCTCGGGTTGGCGACGGTGACGCTGAACGGTGGCGAACCGGGCTGCGGTAGGAGGCCTTCGCCCAGGACTCCCTCGGCGGGGATGAATTCGGTGGCCGTCACCGGCCACGTTCCCCAGGTCCCCATCGGCGAGGTCAACGACAGCGTGCCTTCAATGGCGTCGGTGTCGAAGGCAACAATCCCGGTTTTGGTGTCCTTGTCCTGCAGATCAACCGTAGAAAGCAACGGCCCATAGCCACCCGCCAGCTGTGAACCGGACACCGTCTGACCATCACTCCCGCTGAATTTCCAGTCGTAGGAGGCGACCTGCGCCGGACCGGGCTCGTTATCGGTTCTGGTCAGTGCCACGGAGAGCAAGAGGTAGCGACCGGAGGTTGGCTTCAGGAAGGATGCCCAGGCGGCACTTGGCTGGGAAAGCGGTTGCGTCACCGTGATCTCGAAGGTGTGCCCACCGAAAGGCATTGCCGTCGGCGAGCCAACTTCACCGGCAACCGCCGTCAGGGAGCTATTGCCGAAGATACTGAAGTTATCGGTGATTTTTCGCAAAAAGATGTAGGTGCCGAACCCGATGATGGCGACCGCCAACACCATCACGGCGATCCCGAAGGCGCCAATCCGTTTCGGCCGGCCGACCGCCGAAGCCCCCATGCCGTTGGCGATCGCCAGGCTACTGACGAACTCCTGCGTCGGCTGAGCCACGGCCACCGGCTCCGGTTCGGGTTCGACGTCTCCGTGTGGATGGGTGTAGAGGTCGATGGACCTGGGATCCCAGGGCGTCGGCGCAGCGAGCGGGACCGATACCGAAGGAGCAGGGACGCGAGTAGGCATATCGGGAGCAGCGGCCGACACCGAAGGAGCAGGGACGCGAGTAGGGGCCGGCGCCGCAGCGGCGGAGTTGACGATGTCACGGACAAATTCCGATGGCTTCGGCTCTGTGGTCTGCTCAGCTTGGCCCAATTCGGAGACGGATTCCGTCCCGGACTCGTTCGCTTCCGCCTTGCCGCCGGAGAACAACCCCACGTGTCCACCCCTCCCCGCCACTATGTCCCAGCACTCGTTCGAGGCCAAACCCTATCGCGCTCAGCCGCGCAGGCCCGGCCCCGTGATGAATCCGAGACCAGCGGCAGCCTCGTGGGAGCAGCGGCTATTGCAACCGCAGCAACCCCAGGAGGTCCTGCGCGGACCACGTCTGGGCAACCGAGCGGGCCAACGCCTTGCCGAATCAAAATTGGCACCGAACCCGCTGAGCCCACCCCGCCAAAGCGCAGCAGAAAGGAAAATCAGTTGCGCCGCCGACTTCGACCGCGGCC
>JBBSUU010000248.1:0-5137 GCA_038234115.1 Mycobacteriales bacterium | reverse complement strand
TGCCGAGCCAGAGCCCGATGATGCCGGACCGACGGCGGACGGGGTGGCTCCGTCGCCGACCGAACTGCCGGATGCGGCGGCCTCGGCCGAAGGATCAACCGTTTCGGTGACGGTGGTGGTGGTTTCCCCGCCCGAAACTGCCGATGCCGCCGGCTCCGATGACGAGGGCGTGGTCAAGGGGGCGGTGGATTCCGTTGGCGCAACCTCGACCTGCACGTCGGGTTGACCGGAGGTCTGTCCGCCCATAATTGTCAATCCGCCGGGCTGCCCGCCGGATATCGGGGTGCCGCTGACCGTCTCGAATCCGGTCAGCAAGATCAACGCCATCCCGAAGGCAGCAGCGGCGCCGATGCCGGCAAGAACCATTGTCGGTAACCGACGGCGAGCCTTGGCCCGCCCGGTAGGCGCGTGCTGGATGCGTGTTACCGGTGGCGTTGATGGGAGTTGGGTTGCGATTGTCGGTTGTGGCTGCACCGGCATGAAGGCCGGCGGCGCCTGCCCGAAGGCGCGTTCGGATTCGTTCAGATCGGTGGAAACGATGGGCAACACCCCGGTCTGATCGAACATCACGGCGGTTCCGACTTCAGCCGGATCCGATGGCCAGGTTCGGGCCAACCGGACGCGATGCTTGGCCGCCTTGATGCTGTGACTGTAGATAGCACTGGCGATCATGCTGACCATCGAGGCGAGAGCGGCCCCGATGATCGTGCCGGCCACCCCAAGTCGGGAGCCCAGAAGGGCGGCGGTGACTGCCGCGGCGGTGCCGGCAATAATTTGGGTCAGCGAAAGTTCGAATGCTGGTCGTTCGATATCGGTTTCGGCGTCGGGCTCGTTGTTATCGTTGTCGGTCTTGCGCAGTGCCATGGTGATGTGGGGTCTCGATCTCATCTGGTTGGCCCCGGCCCGGATAGAAATGGCCAGAACTGGATTCGTGGTTCACCCCTGAAGACGGAATAAACGCAGGGGCGTTGTCCGGTGATGACGAAGGTCACGTTTGAGTAACGGGCCAGTGCGGGGGCAGCGCCGTTTGGGGTCGATCCGCGCCGGGTATCAGCAGTAACGACCAGGCTTGGCGTCCGGGGTGATGGCAGACTCATCTGCATCGCCTGGTCGTGTCGAGTTTTTGCCGTCGAAGGGCAGGTCGAATGGTTGCACCGCACGCCGGCGAACCGGCCGGGCAGTCGGCTTTCGATATCTCACCCGTTGTCACCAGAACATCCGCGGCGCCGGCGCACGTGCTGATCGAGCGGTGGTTTGTCGAGGCCCTCGGATCTGGTGAGCTGGCCCCGGGTGATCGACTTCCCCGCGAATCCGATCTGGCCGGTTTTTTCGGCGTCAGCCGGATGACCCTGCGACAGGCGTTGGCCGCTTTGGATGGTCGAGGCGTACTGGAACGGATTCCCGGTCGATCCGGCGGCACGTTCATTGTCGAGCCCAAAATAGATTGTGATCTCACCGGCCTGGTGGGTTTTACCGAGCAACTACGCCGCGCCCAACTTCGAGCGAGCGCCAGAATTGTTCGGGCGCAGACGATCCCGGGTACCCGGGCAATGTGTCTGGCGCTGAATCTTGATCGCGGCGCCCTGGTCCATGAGGTAGTCCGCGTGCGCTCCGCAGAGAAGAGGCCGCTGGCCCTGGAGCGCTCCTACTTCCCCGCCGAAGTGTTCCCCGACCTGCTGGATCATCGCTTGAGCGGATCGTTGTATCGACTGCTGGCCAGGCAGTATCAGCAGGAGCCCAAAACCGCCGTCGAGTATTTGGAGCCGGCTATCCTGACGGCCGAACAGGCCCGTTTACTCGACGCACCCGTGGGGGATGCCGTCATGCTGGTCGAGCGAACCGCCAGCACCGCTGCAGGTTTGGCTGTCGAATACGCCCGAGACCTGTTCCGGCCGGATCGGATCCGGATCTCGGTTCGCAGCGGTCTGACCTAGCTATCCTTTGATCCGCGTCCCCTTGGGGTCCAGCAATGGTTCTGATGCGACCTCGCCGGACACCCACTCCCCGAAAATGCCGACCTGAACGGCTGTGCCCGACCGCGCCAACCCTATCGGCAGATAGGCGTAGGCCACCGAAGTCGCAATGGTGTAGCCATAGCCGCCGGAGGTAACCCGCCCGACCACGTCGTCGCCGACCATCACCGGCTCGCTGCCCAAAACCACTGATCTTGGGTCGGACAGTTTGATACAACACAGTTTTCGCGCCACGCCCTGTTCGCCGGCAAGGACAAGGGCATCACGACCGATGAAGCCACCTGGTTTGTCCAGCTTCACACAGAAGCCGAGGCCGGCCTCGTACGGGTTGGTTTCCGGGGTGATATCGGTGCTCCATACCCGGTAGCCCTTCTCCACCCGCAGACTATCAATCGCCCGATAGCCACCGCTGATGAGTTCGAACGGTTGCCCGGCGTCCCAGAGGGTGCGCCAGAGGTTGGCACCATATTCGGCGGAGGTGTAAAGCTCCCAGCCCAATTCGCCGACGAAGGTCACCCGCAGCGCCCGGACCGGCACATCGCCAACCGACATCTCCTGCGCTGTCATGAATCCGAAGGCCTCATTGCTCAGGTCGGTCGGTGTCAGGGTCTTGAGAATCTCTCGTGATCTTGGGCCCCACAACGCGTAGGTAGCAAATTGACCGGTGATATCGGTGATCCGCACGTCGGCCCGACTGATCCCGGCCTGCTTCTTGAGCCAGGCCATATCGTGATTGCCGAAGGCGGTGCCGGTGACGATCCAGAACGCGTCGTCGTCGATGCGGGTGACGGTGAAATCGGCCTCGATACCGCCGCGATTGTTCAACGCCTGCGTATAGGTGATCTCGCCGACGCCCCGGGCCACCCGGTTGTCACACACGGATTCCAAGAATTCTGCGGCGCCGGCGCCCGTCACCGAAATTTTCGCGAACGATGACTCATCAAATAGACCGGCAGCGGTGCGGGTTCCAGCGTGCTCGGCACCGATTGCCGGTGACCAGTTCTGGCCCGCCCAACCCCGGGGCCGCAGCGATTCCTCGCCACGTTCGGCGTGCGGTAGGTAGTAGTTGACGCGCTCCCAGCCGCTCTTCTCACCAAAATAAGCGCCGTGTTCGGCATGCCAGGTGTAGGCCGGAGAAGTGCGCAACGGCCGGCCGGCCGCCCTTTCGTGGTTGGGGTATTTGATGTCGTAATAGGTTTCGTAGTTTTCCAGCGTTCTGGCCAGGGTGAAGAACGGTGACCGATATTGCCGTCCGAACCGGCGGATGTCCATGTGCCATACGTCCATCGAGGGTTCACCCTGGATGATCCATTCGGCCATCAAGCGCCCGACGCCGCCGGCGCCGGCGATGCCATGGGCGCAGAACCCCGCCGCGACGAAGAACCCGTCCACTTCGGTCTCACCCAAGCAGAACTCATTGTCGGGGGTAAAACCCTCTGGCCCGTTGATCACCTTCCGCAGGCCGACATCGGCCATCGCCGGTACCCGGATTCCGGAGTTGTGGGTGATCTCCTCGAAACGGGACCAGTTCTCGGGCAACAACTTTCCATTGAAATCAGCCGGGATCCTGTCGTAGCTGCTTCTTGTCGCCGTCCAGGGTTCGGCGTTTCTTTCGTAACCGCCCATCAAGAGCCCACGCCCTTCCGGGCGGTAGTAGATCAGCAAATCCGGGTCGCGAAGCGCCGGTAGCGGCTTTTCGGAGATGGGCAGAAAAGCTTCGGTGACCACGTACTGATGCGACATCGGCACGATCGGGATCCGAACGTCGACCATTCTGGCAATCTCGGCGGCGAACATGCCACCACAGTCGACGACGATCTCGCATTCGATCTCACCCTTGTCCGTCACCACCGATTGGACTCGGCCGGAAGTTGTCCTGATGTCCAGAACCCTGGTGTGGGTGTGAATCTGGACCCCCATCCGACGGGCACCGGCAGCCAATGCGTAACAGAGTTGGGAAGGGTCCAGGAACCCGTCGGTGGGCAGGTAGGCGGCACCGAGTACGCCGGCGGTATCCATTAACGGAAATAGTTGCTGGGCCTCGGTGGCGGAGAGCTCCTCCAGGGGGAGGCCAAATGTTTTTGCCCAGCTCATTTGCCGTCGAATTTCCTCCAACCGCTCCGGGCTGGAGGCCAACCTGATCCCGCCGCTTTCCACCCAACTCGGTGGTTGCTGACTCTGTTGCAGTTTGCGATACAACTCGACGGAGTACATGTTCATCTTGGTCAGGGTCGGATCAGACCGCAATTGTCCGACCAGCCCGGCTGAGTGGAAAGTAGATCCACTGGTCAGTTCATTGCGGTCGACCAAAACCACTTCTTTCTCGCCCGCCTCCGCCAGGTGATACGCCACGCTGGCGCCACCGACGCCGCCGCCGATGACCACAATTCTGGCCCGTGCGGGTAATTCCTGGGCAGCGACCGTTGCTGGTCCGGACGTTTGGGTTTCAGGCTGCATGCGGTTGCCTCGGGTCCTCTCGAGCGTGATTCAGTCAGGCAGCCGACCGGTGAATCGAGAAATCCATCAGGTAAAGAATTTCTAAAAAACGGATGGGGTGACTGCCTCGGACAACGCTAGCGACATCCGGCGATCCGGTCTAGACCGAATAGGCCCAGAAGTTGAAAGTGCATAGGTCTAGACCGTAAGGCCTCCTCTGACCTAGCATCGCGAAAACGACCTTTGCTCAACTCGGGCAGCAGAGGAAATTTTCCCCGGTTCTCAATTGGCCCAGGCCTCAATCGGAAGGTGCAGCAGTGATTCAGCCCCGCACCTTCACCGTGCCGGCAACCGCCGACGCCCTGTTCGACGCGATACCGGCCTTCGCCGGGCGTCGCATCGTTTCACCACTTCCCGGTGGCCTCACCAACCACAACTACAAGGTCCAGACGGCGGCCGGCACTTATGTCGCTCGGGTCTCGAGCCCGGAAACAGCGTTGCTGAGCATCAATCGCCAATCCGAATACTTCAATTCTGTTGCCGCCGCTGCCGCCGGGGTGGCGCCGCCGGTCGTGGACTACCTACCGGGTCAGGGGGTCTTGGTCATTCGCTGGATCACCGGCCACACCTACGAACCCGTCGATGTCGGTGCCAATCTGGGTAAAGTTGCCGCGGCCTGCCGCCAACTTCATGGCGGCCCTCGCTTCGCCTCCAACTTCGACATGTTC
>JBBSUU010000247.1:0-5168 GCA_038234115.1 Mycobacteriales bacterium | reverse complement strand
TGACCGAGGCGATGGAAATCGCGATGACCGATACCGACGGCGTCTTCTTGTCCGTCGATATCGATGTGGTCGACCCGGGAATGGCCCCCGGCACCGGAACCCCCGAACCGGGTGGTCTGACCGGGCGCGAATTGCTGGATGCAGTACGCCGGATCGCCCGCGAAACCAACTTGATCGGGATGGAGATCGTTGAGGTCGCGCCACCGTACGACCACTCCGATGTCACCGCCATCCTCGGGAACCGAGTGGTACTGGAGACCCTTTCCGGGATCGCCCGCAAGAAGGCCGACGAGATTGCCGGCGTTCGCTGGGATGAATCAACGCCAGTGCTTGCCGGACGCCTCGGTGAGCCCCCGGTCAAGTCTGGCCCGGGCAAGCTCCGGGTACTGCTGGTGGGTGCCGGCGGTGTCGGATCGGCGATTGTTGCCACCGCCGCCCGCCGCGGCTTCATCGAAGCAATGGTGGTCGCCGATTTCGACCCGGAGCGGGCCCATCGGGCCATCGAAGCCGTGGGTGACGGACGCTTCATCGCTGCCCAGGTTGATGCCACCGACACCGAGGCGGTGGCCGGTCTGTTGAAGCGGTACCGGTGCGATCTGCTGCTCAATGCCACCGATCCGCGATTTGTGATGCCGCTGTTCACCGCCGCCCTTGATGGCGGCGCGCACTACATCGACATGGCGATGTCGATGTCGGTACCGCACCCGAGCGATCCCTACAACACCCCGGGGGTCAAGCTTGGCGACGAACAGTTCGCCACCGAAAAAGCCTGGAGGTCCGGTAACCAATTGGCCTTGGTCGGCATGGGCGTGGAGCCCGGGTTATCGGATGTGTTTGCGCGCTACGCGGCTGATCACCTGTTCAGCGAGATCGACGAAATCGGTGTCCGCGACGGCGGGAACCTCATTGTCGATGGCTACGATTTTGCCCCGACGTTCTCGATCTGGACCACCATCGAAGAGTGCCTGAACCCACCGATCATCTATGAGAAGGACCGCGGTTGGTTCACCACCGAACCGTTCTCCGAACCCGAAATCTTCGAATTTCCCGAAGGTATCGGCCCGGTCGAATGCGTGAACGTCGAGCACGAGGAAGTGCTGTTGATCCCGCGCTGGGTTGATGCCAAGCGAGTCACATTCAAGTACGGCCTCGGCGAAGAGTTCATCAATATGCTCAAGATGCAGCACACTCTCGGCATCGATTCCACGGTGAAACTCCAGGTCGGAGATGTCACCGTAGCGCCGCGAGATGTGATCGCCGCGCTGTTGCCCGATCCGGCAACCCTGGGCGACAAGATGAGCGGCAAGACCTGTGCCGGAACGTGGGTCAAGGGCACCGGTATGGACGGCAATCCACGCGAGGTCTACCTCTACCACGTCGTTGACAACGAGTGGTCGATGAAAGAGTACAAATCGCAGGCCGTTGTCTGGCAGACCGCACTGTGTCCGGTAATTGCCATGGAACTCATCGCAAATGGGATTTGGTCCGGTGCCGGAGTTCTCGGCCCCGAGGCTTTTGATGCAGTGCCGTTCATGGAACTGCTCGGTCAGTATGGCGCCGGTTGGGGACTGCGCGAGGAACAAGTCTGATTTCGCCCGCGCAGCACCAATCCCGTCGTGGCGTAGCCCCGGCTGTCGCGGCTGTTGCTCATCGTGGCCTACAGATATTGACCGGTGCCGAGGGTGGAGCCGGATTCGTTCTTGGACGGTTCGGCGGCGCTCTGCCCGGGAGGTAAGGCCGCTCGCCGCAGCTGCTCGATCTGCATCCGGGCCGCCATCTGTTGGGCGAACATTGCCGTCTGCAGACCGTGAAAGACACCTTCGAGCCAGCCGACCAGCTGTGCCTGGGCGATTCGCAATTCGCTGTCCGATGGCACCGTGTCATCGCTGAACGGCAGCGCCAGCCGGTCCAGTTCAGCAGCGAGATCCGGGGTGAGACCGGACTTGAGTTCCAGGATCGACTGCGCGTGGGTCTGCTTGAGCCGAACCCGACTGGCCTCGTCCAGCGGAGCCGCCCGCACCTCTTCCAGAAGCTGCTTGATCATGGTTCCGATCCGCATCACCTTCGCCGGTTCGCCGATGGCGTCCGCTGGATCCAGCTCATCACCCCTCTCGGGTGAGCTGTCGCCGCGAGCATTGATCGTGGTGGTGCCCATCGGCTGTCCGTCGGGTCCGATGACCACAACGCGTTGTTTCTCGGAATCGCTCATGACGTCCATTCTGCCCAATCGGTCCGCCCCTGTGCCACACCCGGCCTATTCAAGATCGGTCGCATTCGGTGCCACCAGGACGATTTTGCCGCCCGGGGAGCTGTCGGAGTCCAGCAACGCATGTGCCCGGCCGGCCTCCGGGAGCGGCACGTGGGCACCGATCTGGGGCCGAACGCGACCTTGGTTGATCAGCGGCCACAGCTTCTGACCGACTTGGGCCACGATCTCTGCTTTCGACCCGTGGCCGTTGACAGGTCGTGAGCGCAAAGCGGTCGCAGTGACCGAGCGCCGCATTCGCAGGAGGGCGTTCAGGTCGATCTCGGCTTTGGCGCCGCCCTGCATGCCGATCACCACCAGGCGGCCCCCGTCTGCGAGTGCGTCGATATTGCGACTCAAATAGGACGCACCCATCACATCCAAGATAATGTCGGCCCCTCCCACCTTGGCAATTTCGGCCACGAAATCGTCGTGGTGATAATTGATCAGGATCGTTGCTCCCAAGGCTTCGCAGGCGGCCAGTTTTGCCGGTGTGCCGGCCGTGACAGCAACGGTGAGTCCCAGCGCGACCCCGACCTGGATCGCCATCGTGCCGATGCCCCCGGCGCCGCCATGGATCAACAGGACCTCGCCGGCGGCGGCTCTGGCGGTCATGACCAGGTTCGACCACACGGTGCAGGCTGTTTCCATCAGACCGGCTGATTCGAGCAGCGTCAATGAATCCGGAATGGCCAGCACCTGCACCGCGGGGACGGCCACCTTTTCCGCGTACCCACCGCCGGCCAAGAGGGCGCAGACCCGGGTCCCGACCGCCGGCCCCCTGGCATCGGCCCCGACCGCGCTGATCACGCCGGCGCATTCGAGGCCGAGGATATTTGAAGCACCCGAGGGAGGTGGGTAAAATCCCTTGCGCTGCAGTAGATCCGCTCGATTGACCGCGCTGGCACTGATGTCGATCAGGACTTCGGCGGGTCCCGGGAGCGGATCAGGCACCTGTCGCCACTGCAACACTTCGGGACCGCCCGGCTCGCTGATCGTGATGGCATACACGGGTGGAACCTTAATCGCGCGCCTTTCGTCCTCGCACTGCGGCATAGTGCGAACATCACAGAAGGAGGCAGCTGGATGTCGGAATTGCGTTCGGAGGCGGAGTCGGGTCAAATGTCAGAAACCAGCGATTCGAGGCCGGAAGTTGTGGCACTGGCTCACTATTGGCCGCTATTCGGTCTTCGCCTGAGCACGCCAAGACTGATGCTCTCGCCGCTGACGGACGCTGATCTGGTTGACCTCCTGCAGGTGGTCCTGGGGGAATCCACCCTCCCGATCAGATGCCCTTCGATTTTCCCTGGACCCAGGAGCCGCGTGCGGAGTTGATCACCAACACCCTGAAGTTCTACTGGCAGCGACGGGTGATTTTTTCTGCTGAGAATTGGACAATCCTCTTCGGCGTCCGTCACGACGGACAGATGATCGGACCACGGGAAGTGAGTGCGACCGAATTTGCAGTTCGCCGAACGGTAGAGCCGGGTTCTTATCTCGGGCTGCCATTTCAGGGATGCGGTTTCGGCAGCGAGATGCGAGCGGCGGTGATGATGTTCGCCTTCGATGAGCTCGGCGCCGCCCGGGCCGAATCTGCCGCTTTCCTGGATAACCCGGCCTCTACCCGGGTTTTGACCAAATTGGGCTACCAACCCAATGGTCAGCAACTCAAAAAACGACGACCGGGTGAAGCGGTGTTGAGCCAGAATCTGTTGCTGACCCCGGGCACTTTGATTCGGCCGCCCTGGACAATCACGGTCGAGGGGGTGGCGGCCTGCCGGTCGGTTCTGGGTCACCTCTAGATTTGTGCTGTGTGACATTGTACTGTTCCGTTTTATGACCAGTTCCGAGGTTTCCGCAGAGCGCCCCTGGCGCGGTGTAATGGTTGCGACCGCACTTCCCTTCACCGGTGACGACCTCATGGTCGACCATCAGGCCTACGCCGAGCACATTCAATTTTTGGCTGCCGGCGGTTGTCACGGTGCCTGTCCCAACGGCTCGTTGGGCGAATATCAAACGCTGACACCGGCGGAGCGGGCCGCCGTGGTCACCACCGCGGTCGAAGCGGCCCCGCCGGGATTTCAGATAATGCCAGGGATCGCCGCCTACGGCAGCCGGGAAAGCGCACGGTGGGCCGAACAGGCCGCCAAGGCCGGTGCAACGTCTGTCTTGGCATTGCCGCCCAATACATTCCGGGCCGATGAAGACAGCGTGATCGCGCACTACCGTGAGGTGTCCAAGGTCGGCATCCCGGTGGTGGCCTACAACAACCCGATCGATACCAAGGTTGATCTCAAGCCCGCGTTGCTGGCCCAACTCTTCGAACTGGGCTACATCGTTGCCGTCAAGGAATTCACCGGTGATGTCCGTCGTGCCTACGAGATTGCCGAACTGGCACCCGATCTGGATCTGCTGGTCGGCAGCGATGATGTGCTGCTGGAACTCGGGGTGGCCGGGGCGGTCGGCTGGATAGCCGGCTACCCCAACGCGTTTCCGAGTAGCTGCGTCGAGCTCTACAACTTGGTGACTTCGGGTAACCTGGCCAATCTGAGCCAGGCGCTGCCGATGTATCGGGATCTGCACTCCCTGTTGCGCTGGGACTCGAAGATTGAATTTGTGCAGTCGATCAAACTTTCCATGGACGTGGTGGGACGGCGCGGCGGAGACTGTCGGCCGCCGCGGGGTCCACTGTCGGCCGACGTAGCGGCAACCATCGTCACCGCCACCGAAATTGCTGCCGGTAAGGGTTATCAGTGAGGTCCAAACGGGTGTTTCACGCCGTTGACTCGCATACCGAAGGCATGCCAACGCGTGTCATCACCGGCGGGGTGGGAGTGTTTCCGGGTGCGACCATGGCGCAGCGCCGGCTGTGGTTTCTGGAGAACGCCGACGAAATACGAACTTTGCTGATGTTCGAGCCGCG
>JBBSUU010000246.1:0-5178 GCA_038234115.1 Mycobacteriales bacterium | reverse complement strand
GGTGAGTTGCCGCAGCGCGAAGGCGATGTCCTGGGTGTCATTGCGTTCTTTGCCGTAGCTCAGCGCCCCCCCAATCTTTTTCTCGAAAGCCGTTCGTTCGCCTACATCCACACTGCCGCGCACCCCCCGGTACCAGCCCACCGGTGTCCCCGCAACAGCGAAACCACCGGGCATCAGTTCGACAACAACCACCGCGTCAAAGTTTGACGCCGCATCAGCCAATGCATGGTGGTCCACGGCGGTGAGGAATCCCGACTGCTGGGCCAGGATCTTGGTGGCGCCCGCCGAGGCTATCGAGATCTCCTCCCCACCATCACGTTCTGGTTGATCACCGGCTTCCTCGGCCGCTGACAGGAGTCGGGTGACGGTCGCGCTGGCGTCCGCGTGGACGCCGTGCAGCATGGTCTCCACTCGGATTTGGCGGGCCAGATGCGCCAGGAATAACACCAGCGAGATCACACTCGCCACGGCGAGCACGAACGCCAGCGTCACGGAGATCTGCGGCACGAACTGGGCTTGCTCCTCATCGACGCTGCGGACCGTCCGTAGCACCGTGAGGGCGTAGACGAAGGTGGCCAGAAACAACGCCAAGGTGAAGTGCACAAAACGATCTCGGGTGAAGTTCCGAAGTAGCCGCGGGGAGAACTGACCGCTGGCCAACTGCAGGGTGACCACCGTCAAGGAGAAGGTCAGCGACGTGACGGTTATCAGCGAACTGGCCACCGCATCCAACACCGTACGTGCCGCCGACGCGCCGCCACCGAACAGGTAAGCCGTGACCGCGTCCGGCAAATCGTCGTCCAATGCCCGGTCCAATTCGGGCAACAGCACTCCGGCCAATAACGCCAGTAGGACTCCAACCGTTGGCGCCGGCCACAATTCGGTGCGCAGGGTATCCCGAAGTCCGACCATCCGACCGCGAACCGTCATCTTTGTCTCCCGAGTTCGATGGCCTTGCCCCTATCCGCATTCTCAACACCGGCCGGAGTCGGCCAACCGTCGCACCGACACCGAAAGAGTTTATGGGCCATACCGTACCGGCCTGACGGATTAGCGTTCTGCGGGGTCGAGACGGAGAAGCCCCACCCACCTTGTTCAAAGCCGCCGGGTGAAGCTTGACATTACGATCTGGTCACGGCCTCGTCAACGAAGCTGTTGGCAACTAGGTTTACCAAACCTTTTAAGACGGGGCATGCTTCTGCAACCCCACCGGATAGCGAGGGAACGGTGGCCTATGAGCAAAGTGCTGGTTGGCGTTGATGGCAGCGATGCGAGCCGCCGAACGGTGGACTTCGCCGTCGAACTGGCCAAAGACTTCGAAATCGGGATCATCGTGGTGCACGTCATCCCCTGGTCTCCGTATTCCTTTACCACCTCGGAGGAGAACGAGCATCGTCACCTGCAGCGGGAGGTAGAACTGGTTGCCGCCCGCGAACAAATCGTCGAACCTGCCATCCACCAGGTCGCCAACGCAAACATCAAAGTCGAAGCTGTGGTGCGGCATGGGCATCCGGTGGAGGTCATGATCGAAATCGCGCGAGAACGCGGAGTGCGCCACATCATTGTGGGCCGGACCGGTGACAGTCGCATCAAACAGGCCCTTTTCGGTAGTTTGCCAACTCAGCTGATCCTGCACTCGACCGTGCCGGTGACGGTGGTCCCGTGACGACCGAAACCTTGACTGTGCTTGCTGAGGAGGGCAAATCACTAGACGACACGATCAGTGATGCAGTAGCACCCGTCGCGGACGCGGTCACGAACACTGTCTTCTACGAAATCATGATCGGCGATGTCGCCATCAAACCGATCGTGATCTGGCTTGTGACGGGCGCGTTGTTCTTCACGATCTATTTGGGCTTCCAACAGATCCGGGGCTTCAAGCACGCTATCCGGTTGGTCAAGGGCGACTTCTCCGATCCGCATGATGCGGGCGAAGTTTCCCATTTCCAGGCCTTGGCAACAGCAGTCTCCGGCACCGTAGGGCTGGGCAACATCGCCGGTGTGGCGGTAGCGGTGTCCATCGGTGGCCCAGGGGCGACATTCTGGATGATCCTGGCCGGCTTCCTCGGAATGGCCGCCAAGATGGCCGAATGCACCCTGGGTGTGAAGTACCGCAAGCAACATGCCGATGGCACCGTGTCCGGTGGGCCGATGTACTACCTCCGTGACGGTATCGCCAACCTGGGCAAGCCCGGCCTTGGCAAGTTCCTGGCGGCGGCCTTCGCAGTGTTCTGCATCGGTGGTTCATTGGGCGGCGGCAATATGTTCCAGGCCAACCAGGCCACCGCGCAGATCATCAACGTCACCGGCGGCGACAACAGCCCGTTCGTGAACCTGAAGTGGGCAATCGGACTCATCTTTGCCGCCGGCGTCGGATTGGTCATCATCGGCGGCATCAAATCCATCGCCAAGGTGACGGAAAAGATCGTGCCGTTCATGGCGGTGCTCTACGTCAGCGCTTGCCTGATCGTCATCTTCGGCAATCTTGCCGACATCCCAGCGGCTTTCGGCAACATCTTCGTCGGTGCCTGGGGCAAAGAGGGATTGGCCGGCGGGTTTATCGGCGTCCTGATTGTTGGTTTTCAGCGGGCCGCGTTCTCAAATGAGGCCGGCATCGGTTCGGCTTCCATTGCCCACTCCGCGGTCAAGACCAAAGAACCGGCAACCGAAGGCTTCGTATCCCTGCTGGAGCCGTTCATCGACACCATCGTGATCTGCACCATGACCGCTCTGGCAATCGTCGTGACCGGCGCTTACAAGGCTCCGGGCGCCGCCGAACTCGACGGCGTCGCGCTGACCTCCTCGGCCTTCGGATCGGTGATTTCGTGGTTCCCGACCGTTTTGGCCTTCGCAGTGATCCTGTTTGCCTTCTCGACGATGATCTCCTGGTCCTACTACGGCATGACAGCCACCGGCTATCTCTTCGGTGACAGCAAGCAGGCCGAGCTCATTTTCAAAATCATTTTTTGCGTCTTCATCGTCATCGGCGCCACCCTCTCACTCGGGCCGGTGATCGGATTCTCCGATTCGATGATCTTCCTGATGTCCATCCCGAACATGATCGGCCTCTACCTCCTTGCCAGGGTGGTGAAGAAGGAGGTCATGGGCCACCGGGAACGTGTTCGCACCGGTGAGTTTGCCGAGGTCAAGTAGCTTCGCCGCGAGCCTGTCCCGGGCCTGTGCTGTACTGGATTCATGCAGCACCGCCTGGGCGCCGGCTGATGTCAGAACTGATTCAGGCCTTCATCCTCGGTAACGCCGCCATTCTCGGCAATGTGTGCATGTTGCCGCTTTATCCCGGGCTCTTCGTCATTCTCGCGCAACGGTCGAAATCAGGCGCAAGGTCAAGAGCCAATGCATTTCTCGGGATCTTTGTGCTCTTCGGAGTATTGCTGGCAATGGTCGCGATCGGGGCCATCTTTTTCCTGATCAAGGCTCCGGTGGCGACCGCGCTGCCGGTGCTACTACCCGTGCTCTACGGCCTGGTGGCGGCGCTCGGTATTGCCCTCATTGTGGGCTGGAATCCCTTCGCCCGGTTCTCGGTGGGCTCCGTTCCGTTGCTGCGGAGCCAAAGCCTGTCGGCCGTCGCCTATGGCACGGTGATGGCCCCGATGACACTTCCCTGCACCGGTCCGCTGATCATCTCAGCATTTGTGCTCGGCAATGTTTCCGGGAGTGGCGCATTTGTGGACGGCTTGACCTACTTCCTCGCCTTTGGGCTCGGTTTCGGCTGGCCGCTGGTGGTGCTGCCGCTGTTGGCCACACCGTTCCAACGGCAGATCACCGGCTGGCTCACCCGCAACCATCGCCTGGTGCAGGTCCTTTCCGGACTGATCCTGGTGGCCGTTGCCATTATCGGTTTGATCAACGATGTGCTGCCGACACTGCGGTGACGGCAGCGCCGCCGAGCATCTTTGACAGCGCCGGTGCCGATCAGGCTTTCGGCGAGAGGGAGTCAGGATCATCAATCGGCTGCGCGGCGACAAGGAGGTCAACCGCGCTCTGCTGGGTGGAGCCACTGATGCCCTGCAAGGGTCCGGCCCAATGCAATCCGTATTCGTTGGTGGACGTGCGATTCTTTTCATAAGACGTATTTGCTTGTTTTGCCAGGTAGGACGAGTAAGGATGATCTTTCAGGGCCCGATTGAGTTCTCCGAGGTTGCGAACATAAATTCCTTTGAAACTCGGCCCGTTCACATCACATCCGTCCTTCTCGCAAGGTTCGGTGAGCACTCCGTCGATATTGAGAACCTCGGAGGCGATGGAAGCATCGGCCAATTTCCGGGCCCGGTCCAGATAACTGTTGTCACCGGTCCCCTTGGCCAATGCAATCAGTCCGCCCAGGATCACCCCCTGGTTGTATGTCCAGACCTGGCCGGTGTTGGGCGTGCAGGTACCGGTATCCAGACCGTCGTCGATGAGCAGCTCATCATTGATCATTCCGGACGAATCGAACCAATCCCACACCGAGACGGCCCGTTCCAGGTACACCTCGCCGCCCTGATCCAGCCGCTGCGAGAGTTGCGCAGCGGCCTTGATGAAGAGTTCATTGGTGACCGCGTTCTTGTAGGTGTGTCGCACGGTCCACCAGAGCCCGCCGCCGCAGTAATCATCCTGGTGGCTCCACATGAAGTCGATCGCCCGGCGGGCCGTTTGTAGGTAGCGGGAGTCGCCCGTCAGGTCGTAGGCACTGATCCAGGCGAGCGCCCACCATCCGGTGTCGTCGCTGAAATCGTTGATGAAGTTGCCCTGTGCCGCGTTGATCTTCTTGGTGTAGGTGTTCTGGACAACCCAGAGATATCGCTGGTCGCCGGAGGAGATCATGTAGTTTGTCAAGGCGGTAAGAGCATTGGCGCTGTTCCACCACCCGGTGGTCGGCCAAATTCCGGTGCGTTGGTCATACTGCCTGACCAGTGCGTCAACTGCTGGTTGCTCGGAGGGGACATGCGCACTGCAGCCGAGCAGCATGACCCCGGCCATCAGAATCGGCAGCAGGCGGGTCGTTCGAGTTCGCACGGCATCCTTATTTCGCAGGTTTTCGGCAGCACCCACCATCTACGACTCGACGGCGGATTACGTCTATGAATTCATTTCGCATGGCAGGACCATCGAGGTTTGCTCTTTCCCGCAACTCTACTTTCTTGCGTCCGTCGGCCTGCCGGGCAGCATTGATGACAT
>JBBSUU010000245.1:0-5187 GCA_038234115.1 Mycobacteriales bacterium | reverse complement strand
GCTGTACTCACCGACCCCGCTGACAGTGCGATGGCGAGTGCCCCCGTCACCGCGGGGAAATTGGAAAGTGGACCCGCCCCAACGCCGCCTATCGCTGCGACATCGACGACGCGGTGCAACCCAGCGCCCTGTTACCTGCCGCCGGTGGACCTGGGTTTTCTCACTGATGCCCTGGCGCCGGAAGCCAGCGGAATTGCCGCCGACAGCACAGACCCGGACCTCTTCTTCGTTGTCGACGACGCCACCGGCACCGACCAACTCGTTGCGATCAACGGTTCCGGTCAGGCCAGGGCCACGATTGAAGTGTCCGGACTCCGGGCTCGCAATGCCGAGTCGCTGGCCACCGGGGTCTGCCGGGATCCGAGTCGAAGGTGTTTGTATATCGGCGATATCGGCGATAACGGGCTTCGGCGGGAGACCATCACGGTGGTTCGGACCGCTGAACCCGTAGTGCCACCGGCCACCGTCGGTTCGGTGGCGGTGCTCGGTCCACTGGCATCGGAAAGCTGGGAATTCAGCTACCCGGACGGGCCACGCAATGCCGAAGCCATGCTCACCGGAGATGACGGCTCGGTCATCATCATCACCAAACCGGATCGCGGCGCGAGTCCGCACGAGATCTATCGAGGTGCCCCGGGCGGCGGAGAACTGGTGCTGGTGAATAGCTTTACTCCGCCAAAGGCCCTCAAGCAGCTCCAATCCATTATCGTCGGGACGGTGGTCACCGATGCCAGCCGTCTCCCGGACCGGGTGATCCTGCTGACCTACGATCAGGCCATCGAGTATTTGGCGCCCACCCCGGACGCAGACCCGGCCATGTTTTCACAGTGGCCCTTTCGGCAACTGCCAATCCCCGCGCAGTGGCAATCGGAGGGAATCAGCTATCTCGGAGCGGCCGGACTCGCCGCCTGCGGATTCATTGTGGTGTCGGAAAAGGGCGGCGGCAATCACGCTCAACTGGGGCGGGTCAATTGCCGCGAATCCTGAGGGTGGGCGCCTGGCCGTTTTGACGGTGGGGTTGCAGCGGAGGTGGCCGCAGCCGGCGGGTGCGGCCCCCCTCGACCGAAGCGTCAGCGACCCGCTGCGACCAACTCGGCAATCTGTACCGCATTCAGCGCCGCGCCCTTGCGCAGGTTGTCATTACTGATGAACAGCACCAGACCGCGACCGTCCGGCACCCCGGGGTCAGCACGCAGTCGCCCGACGTAGCTGGGGTCAGTTCCGGCTGCCTGCAACGGGTTCGGCACGTCCGAGAGCTCCACACCAGGTGCGTTGGACAGCAGTTCGGTAGCCCGCTGCACGCTGATCGGCCGGTCAAACTCGACATTCACCGACAGCGAGTGACCGGTGAATACCGGTACCCGGACGCAGGTTCCGGAGACGAGTAGCTCCGGAAGATGCAGGATCTTGCGAGACTCGTTGCGCAGCTTCTGTTCTTCGTCGGTCTCGAATGAGCCGTCGTCCACCACGTTGCCGGCCAACGCCACCACATTGAAGGCGATCGGCTTCACGTACTTCACCGGTTCGGGGTATTCCACCCCAGACCCGTTGTAGGCCAACACTTCGGCGTGATCCACCACCTTGCGGGTCTGGCCGGCGAGCTCTTCGACACCGGCCAGTCCACTTCCGGAGACCGCCTGGTAGGTGGAAACGATCATGCGTTTCAGCCCGGCTTCTGCATGCAGCGGGGCCAGCACCGGCATGGCCGCCATGGTGGTGCAGTTCGGGTTGGCGATGATGCCCTTGGGCGCCCTGCCAATATCCTGCGGGTTCACCTCGGAAACCACCAGTGGCACTTGCGGATCCATCCGCCAGGCGGAGGAGTTATCGATCACGATGGCGCCGGCGGCGACGAACCGCGGTGCCTGCGCCAACGACGTGGTCCCGCCGGCGGCGAAGATGGCGATGTCGATACCGGATAGATCGGCACTGTCGGCGTCTTCGATGATCACTTCACGGCCCTGGTAGGACAGGGTCTTACCGGCCGATCGCAACGAGGCAAAGAAACGAATATCGGTCAGCGGGAATTCACGTTCGGCCAGGATGCTGCGCATGGCAGCGCCGACCTGCCCGGTGGCGCCGATGACGGCAAGGACAAGTTTTTCAGTCATCCTCAACGCCCCGTTCCGCCGTGAACCACGGCTTTTTCTTCGCTGCCCAATTCGAAGGCGGCATGCAATGCCTTGACGGCGGTATCCAATTCGGTATCGCGGACGAGCACCGAGATACGGATCTCCGAAGTGGTGATGATGTCGATGTTCACCCCGGCCGCGGCGAGTGCTTCACAGAACGTTGCGGTGACACCGGGGTGCGAGCGCATGCCGGCGCCGACCAACGAGACCTTGCCAACGTGGTCGTTGTAGACGACATTGGTGAACCCGATCTCGGCCTTCCGGGCCTCGAGGGCGGCAACCGCACGGTGGCCCTCATCCTTTGGCAGCGTGAAGGTGATATCTGTCTTTCCCAGATCGGCGGTGGAGACATTCTGCACTACCATGTCAATGTCGATCTCGGCGTCGGCGATCGCGCGGAAGATCTTGGCTGCCACCCCGGGATGATCCGGGACGGCTACCACCGTCACCTTGGCCTCGCCGCGATCGTGTGCGACTCCGGTGATCAATGCCTGTTCCACGGTCAAATCCTCCATGTTGCCAGTAACCAGGGTGCCGGACCTGTCCGAATATGACGAGCGGACATGCACCGGAACGTTGTAACGACGGGCGTACTCAACGCAACGCAGCATCAGCACTTTCGCGCCGCTGGCTGCCATTTCAAGCATTTCTTCATAAGTGATGGTATCCAGCTTGGCGGCGTCCGGCACGATCCGCGGGTCGGCGCTGTAGACGCCATCGACGTCGGTGTAGATCTCGCAGACATCGGCCCTGAGCGCAGCAGCCAGCGCCACCGCAGTCGTATCCGAGCCGCCGCGGCCCAGCGTGGTGACGTCCTTGGTGTCCTGCGAAACGCCCTGGAAACCGGCGACCAGCGCGATTGCCCCCTGATCCAGAGCCTCCCGGATGCGGCCCGGCGTGACATCGATGATGCGGGCCCGTCCATGGGCGGACGTGGTGATCACGCCGGCCTGGGACCCGGTGAAGGAACGCGCCTCGGCGCCGAGAGCGGAGATTGCCATCGCGACCAGAGAATTGGAAATACGCTCGCCGGAGGTCAACAGCATGTCCAGCTCGCGAGCCGGTGGCAGCGGCGAGACCTGCATCGCCAGATCCATCAGCTCGTCCGTCGTATCGCCCATCGCCGATACCACTACGACAACATCATGACCGGCCTTGCGCGTCGCGACGATGCGCTCGGCCACCCGCTTGATGCGATCCGCTGTCGCCACTGACGATCCGCCGTACTTCTGGACCACGAGGCTCACTAACGTGCCTGCCCTTCGCTGCGCTTTCGCCTCCGGGTAGGGGCGATTAATCCCGCTTGAGCCTACCGGCGCAGCCGAGTCAATTTTGCCGACCGCACGTGTATCAGCCTCGACGATGGTCGGCCGCGAATCTTGTTGTCGACAGCTTGGCAGAGCGGAAGATCTTCAGGTGCCCGAACCCAATCCAGGAGTGTGGCGGCTACGAACCAGTGATATCGCACACCGAACTCGAAGTTGCGAGCGGCAGGTGTACCGATTCAGGCGCGCCTATCAGCTGGATTTGTATCGGCCGTCCGTTATAGTTTCGGGTAGCCGAACTATTTGCTTCACCTGGCATTTCGCAGCAAGCAGGACCCACGCAGTTCGGCATCGGCTCGGAACCGGAGGACCTATGGGCACACTCGGACATTCCTACGCCTCCCCGCGACGCACCACCACGCGCCGAGCCATCGCCGAGGGGACCGTTCTGCTGATAGCCGCCCTGATCTGTGTTGCCCTTCTGCTCGGCGCGTTGGGCGGCTGAGGAACACCTCGTTGCCGGCGTCCCCCGGCGCCACACCCAGGGGTGGGTTGCTGATCAGCATGCCGTTGCTCGTGCAGGGGGATGAGAGAGCACCATTGGGATTGGACCCTCCCTGGTTCTTGTGCGTATTGCCGGCGAGCCGGTCCGGGTGACCGGGGCGGAGAAGTGGGGAAGCCGACCCGTACTGTTACCCCGTGGCTCCCGAACAACATTCCGCTCTCACCTCGGTAATGCAGGACTACCTGAAGGTGATCTGCAATGCCACCGAGTGGGACGAAACGGCCGTCACGACTTCTATCATCGCTACTCGAGTTGGGGTTTCGCCGTCCTCGGCTTCGGAGATGATCCGGAAGTTGGCCGCGCTGGGTTTTCTCCAGCACGAACGCTACGGCGCCGTCGAACTGACGGCGGAAGGTCGCAAGATCGCCCTGCGGGTCGTTCGCCGACATCGGCTGGTCGAGACCTACCTGGTGGCCGAGCTTGGCTATACGTGGGACGAAGTGCACGATGACGCCGACGTCCTGGAGCACGCCATCTCGGACCGGATGTTGGCCCGGATGGATGCCAAGCTGGGTTACCCGACCAGAGATCCACATGGTGACCCCATTCCATCCGCGGCCGGCACGATTGTCATCCCGCAGGCGGCTCGGCTGATCGACATGGAGCCGGGCTCTGCTGGTTCGGTGGCTCGAATCTCTGATGACGAACCGGAAATGTTGCGTTATTTCCAGGACAAGGATCTGGTGCTCGACGTGTCGGTGGAAGTCCTGGCGCGGTTGCCTTTTGGGGCCGGGACGTCAATCCGTGTCGGTGGACCGGACGGCCAATTGGTCGATCTCGGCGACCGCGCCGCCGAAGCCATCTGGGTCAGCCAGCCTTAGTCGCACCACCCAGCGGCGAACAGTCAAAAGCCGAGCCCTAAAATTCCGGGCCCGGCCTGAGCTTGGCTAACTCCTTGACGCCGAAACTACCCGTTGGCGCCGAAACAGATCAGCGTGTTTCGACTGGTGGCGGCCACGGCGTAAACCGTGCCGTCGGGGCACTTGGAGTCATCAGCGGATGCGCCATCAACCAAGAGGACCTTCACCGTGTTTTCATCACCGGTCTTGGTCGAGCAGACCGCTTTCGAATCCGGTGTTGAACTCTGGGTGCTCAGCGTGATGCAGTCGCCCTCGACCACGTTGTAGGTCAAGCAGAGCTTGGTCTTTGTGTCGCTACCACTGGTTTCGGTGTATTCGATCTCTTTGCTGTCGCAAACGGCGTCGTTACCGGCGGCGACCACCTT
>JBBSUU010000244.1:0-5191 GCA_038234115.1 Mycobacteriales bacterium | reverse complement strand
TCGCCGGCGGGCTCGCCGGTGACCGTGAGTACCTACTGACGGCCGGCGCCTTCATCTCGATGGCAGTCCCGTTGATCGTGTTCCTGTCGCTGCAGCGCTACTTCGTCCGCGGTTTGCTCGCGGGTGGCGTGAAGGGCTGAGGGAATAAAATGAAGAGGCCGACCTTCGATTTGTCGGCCGACAGCGTGACGTGTGTCCGCTCACCGGGGGGTGTCCCCCGGTGAGCGGCATCATCGACGTCGCAGCCAATGTCGGCGTCTCACCGGCCACGGTCTCTCGGGCCCTGCGCGGTCTTCCCGGTGTCTCCGACGACACCAGGGAGCGCATTCGCCAAGCGGCGACCCTCCTGAATTATGTTGCGTCGCCGTCGGCCTCATCCTTGCCTACCGGAAAGACAAACGCCGTCGGGGTTTTGGTTCCATGGATTTCCCGCTGGTTCTTCAATGCCGTGGTCGAAGGAACCCAAGATGTGGTGGCCCGCCATGGCTATGATCTGGTGCTCTATGCCGCCGGCACCTCGACATCCAAGCCGCGGGTGATTGACACCCGCGTGCTGTCCAAGCGTGTCGATGGGGTGCTGGCACTCTCGGTCAACCTCAACGAGACGGAGGCGGCCGACCTGCGGGCCTCCCGATCGCCGGTCGTGACCGTCGGCCCGGCCGCGCCGGGCTTTTCTTCCGTTCATATTGACGACGTCCGAGTCGGTCGAATTGCTACCGAGCATCTCCTCGAACTCGGCCACTCCAAGATCGCCTTTGTCGGTGGCGATCCCCACGACATGTTCGGGTTTCCAGTGGCCGGTGACCGGCAGAAGGGGTACGAAAGTGCGCTGCGCGAGGTTGGGATACGAACCAACCCGGCATGGATCGTATCGGCGGAATTCAGTGTTTCCGGCGGCGAAACCGCGTTCGAGTTGTTGTGGAAACTGGCGGAACAACCGACTGCGGTGGTGTGTGCCTCCGATGAGATTGCCATGGGCATGATGCATCGGGCTGCGGCGCATGGCGTGTCCGTTCCCGGTCAGTTGTCGGTGGTGGGGGTCGACGACCACGACCTGTCGTATTTGTTCGGCTTGACCACTGTGGCCCAACCCGTTCGGCGGCAGGGCGAGCTGGCCGCGGAATTGCTGCTCAAGTTGATCCTCGTCGGCGGTGGCGGCGAACCGGTCTCGATTGAGGTTCCGACGGTGCTCATCAACCGGGCCACCACGGGTCGGCACGCTCACTGACGCAAGAGAGCAGGTTGCGGGATGTCTGTTCGACGGGCGATTTTCCTGGTGGCGCTCACAGGCCTGCTGGTCGGATGCTCGGTGACCACTGCCGGATCTGCCAGCCGCGCCGACCTGTCGATGGCCGAGATCGCCGAGACTGTCGGCGCCGGGGCAACCGGTGAGGTGGCGGTGACGGGCAGCTTCGGGCAAGCCCCGCATCTGATTTTTCCCGATACAGTACCGCCCCCGGGCTTGACCTTAACCCTGTTGGGGGAGGGTCCGAACAACGCGCTGGGACATGATGTGGTGGCGGCCGGCGACACGGTCATCGTGAACTTCCAGGCGCACGTCTGGGGTAATGACCTCCCCTTCGACAGCTCGTTCGACAGCCGGCCCCCGTTCGGCTTCGTCATCGGATCGAGCCAGGTGCTCCCCGGGTGGGACCAAGGACTGGTCGGCGCCCCCACTGGAACTCGGGTGCTCCTGACGATTCCGCCGGATCTGGGATATGGCCCGGAGGGGAATGCCAATGCTGGAATCGGTGGCGACGACATCATTGTTTTCGTTCTCGATATATTGGCCGCACTGCCCAAGGATCAGTTCGGCAGTCCACCCGATGACTCAGGTAGCACTCCGGGGCGTCTGCCGGCCGGTATCGAGGTCTTCGGTGCACCCGGCGAAGCGCCCTCGCTTTCGATCACCTCTGGAACTCCCGAACCAAGGGAACCGGGCATCAGCGTGCTCAACTACGGCAGCGGGGAACCTCTCGTCGACGGACCGGTGTATCTGCAAGCCGCCGTCTCGAGTTGGGATGGCGGTCAACAGTCCGCAACCTGGCAGGACGACGGTCCGTCCCTGGTGGAACTACTTTCGGCCGACCCGGGCCTCGCGCTGCTGGTCGGGCTCCCGGTGGGTAGCCGAGTGCTGCTGTTATTTCCAAGCGTCCCGGGGACCGACAATTCGGCGTTGGCAGTGGTGCTGGACATCCTCTTCCAGGCAGCCTGAATCTTCACTGTGGGTTGACCGATCAGCGGACGATCTGTAGTCGGTAACGTCAAAGTGGGGCTCCCGATCAGATCGGGAGCCCCACTTTGTAAAGCTATGTTCTTACTACTTGGTCAACGTCTGGCGAACGTACTTACTTGGTCAGCGGTCCCAGGGTGGGGTCGTCCGCGTATGCCTCGGCCGCATTGGCCTTGGTGACGATGATTGGCTTGAGCAGCTGAGCCGGGACCACCTTGACCCCGTTGTTGTACGAGGTGGTGTCGGTGATGACCGGCGCCTTGCCGGTGCTCAGGTCGGTGACCATCTGGATGGACGCAGTAACCAGCTTGCGGGTGTCCTTGTTGATGGTCGAGTACTGCTCGCCGGCCATGATCGACTTGACGGATTCAACTTCGGAATCCTGACCGGTGACGATCGGGATGGTCTTGCCGGCACCCTTGATCGAGGTGATGATGGCGCGAGCCAAGGTGTCGTTGGGCGACAACACGCCGTCGAGTTCCTTGTCGGTGTAGGTGCTGGTGAGCAGCGAATCCATCCGACGCTGGGCGTTCTCGGCCTTCCAGCCATCGGTCGCGGTCTGCTTGATGTCAACCTGGCCGGAGCCAACGACCACGTCACCGGAGTCGATCGCCGGCTGCAACACGCTCATTGCACCTTTGAAGAAGACCGGGGCGTTGGCGTCATCGGCTGAACCGGAGAACAGCTCGATGTTGTAGGGACCCTTGGCCTTCTTGGCCTTCATGCCGTCCAGAAGTGCTTGGCCCTGCAGCTTGCCAACCTCGAGATTGTCGTAGGCAGCGTAGTAGTCGACGTCAGCGGTGTTCAGGATCAACCGGTCGTAGGCGATAACGATGGCGCCGGCTGCCTTGGCAGCAGCTACTTGGGAAACCAACTGACTACCGTCGGCGGCGCCGATGATGATGACCTTGGCACCCTTGGTGACCATGGACTGGATCTGCGACTGCTGATCGGCAACAGTGCCGGTAGCGGCGGCGTATTGGACGTCCGGGGTGAAACCGGCAGCGGTAAGGCCCTTGACGAACAGATCGCCGGCCAGCACCCAGTTCTCGGATGTCTTTGACGGTAGGGCAACACCGATGATGGAGTCGGCCGGGAATCCGCCGGTGGCGGCGGCGCTGCCGGTTGCGGCTTCGGTGCCGGAGGCAGCAACAGCTTCGCTGCTACTGGCTGAGTCGCGTCCGCTGCCGCAAGCGGTCAGCAGAAGGAGTGATGCAGCGGCCGCAGCCGTTGCGATCGCGGAGAACTTACGCATTGAATCTACTTTCTTTGGGGGACGGATCATGAGGATTGAGAATGCCGTTACTGGCCAGGGACCGGTGAATCGTCAGGGTTTGGTCATATGGCCGACGGAGGCGTCTTTGACCTCCTCGTTCTTGATGAAGCGGGACATCATCAGGCCGATGATGGACGCACGACCGCGCGACTTGTTGTAGACGTCAATTCCAACCGCGGCCAGGAGCACCGTGCCCTTGATCATCTGGACCCGGTCCGAGCCGACACCTTCCAGCGCCAGACCGTTGCTCAAGAACGCCATCACCAAACCACCGACGATGGAACCGATCACAGTACCGACACCGCCGGAAACCGCAGCGCCACCGATGAAGACAGCGGAGATGGCGTCCAGTTCCCAGCCGTTGCCATCCTGTGGACCGGAAGCATGAGAGAGGGCCACGAAGATCATGCCGGCCAGGGAAGCCAGGATCGCCATGTTCATCATGACAAAGAAGTTGATCCGCTTGGACTTCACACCGGACAGCTCAGCGGCGAGCGAGTTACCGCCGACGGCGTAGATGTGCCGGCCAAAGATGCTGGTATTCATCACAAATGAGTAGAACAGCACCATGGCCAGCAAGATGCAGCCGGAGATCGGGAAGCCGGTGCCGGGGCGACCGCTGGCGAACAACAGGAACGCATAACCGGTCACACCAACCAGCAGCACAATCTTCACAATGGTGACCCACAGCGGTGGCACGACGGCGCCGAGTCCGGCTTGGGTGGTGCGCGACCGAATCTCACGGAATGCGATGGCCAGACACAGGATCAAACCGAGAATCAGTGTCAGGTTGTTGTAGCCGGTGTCCGGACCCACCTCGGGAAGATATCCGGAGCCGATCTTGGAGAATGCGTCGGACACCGGGACGCTCGTCGAGTCACCGATGAATTGGTTACCACCACGAAAGATGAGCATGCCGGCCAATGTCACGATGAACGCCGGCACGCCGACGTAGGCGACCCAAAAGCCTTGCCAGATACCGATGAGGGCGCCTACACCGAGTCCGACCAAAATGCCCACCGGCCAGCCCAGATCGGCATCGCGCATCACCTTTGCCACCACGATGCCGGTGAAGGCAGCGATCGAACCAACGGAGAGGTCGATGTGACCGGCGATGATCACCATCACCATTCCGACCGCGAGGATCAGAATGTAGGAGTACTGGGTGACGACGTTGATCAGGTTCTGCGGCTGCAGCGTGAGACCGTCGGTGGTCCATTGGAAGAGCAACAGAATGAAGAAGAGGGCGAAGACCATTCCGAATTGTCGGCCGCTGCCGCCAAAGATCTGCTTGAGATTCCCGAGGAATGTCATTTGGTCAGGAGCTCCTTCTTGGTCGACGTCATGAATTTCATCAGCGTCTCGGGATCGGCTTTGTCGGCGGTCAATTCATTGGTGATGGAACCCTCGAAAAGGGTGTAGATCCGGTCGGAAAGCCCCAGCAATTCAGGCAGTTCCGAGGAGATGACGATGACGCCCTTGCCCTCGTTGGCCAGGCGCTGGATGATCCCGTAGATCTCGTACTTGGCACCGACGTCGATCCCGCGTGTTGGTTCATCCAGGATCAGCAGGTCCGGATCGGTGAACATCCATTTCGCCAACACCACTTTTTGCTGGTTTCCTCCGGACAGCTTGGAGATACCCTCGTTCACGTTGGGCGCCTTGGTACGCAGGCTCTTGCG
>JBBSUU010000243.1:0-5197 GCA_038234115.1 Mycobacteriales bacterium | reverse complement strand
GGCCACCGGTAACGGTGCCGTAGCAGGCGGGTTCGTCACGGTCGGCAACTCTTGACCTCCTCACAGTAAAGTATTAGTAATTTGATTGATGCACGCAACTAGTTGACGCCTGCAATGATGCGCTGTACAGCGACGTTACGCAAGTGTGATCTCGGACATGGGAAGGGAAACTGTCCGCGACTTTCGAATCGAAGCAGGCGACCCGTCGGGAAGCAGCCACTAAGCGCCGGGTGGAAAACTGGCTGCCGGACACCCGGTAGGCTCGGGTGGCATGAAATCGGCTGTGCTGACGGCCGGGGCTTCTAGCTCAATTGGCAGAGCAGCGGACTTTTAATCCGCGGGTTGTGGGTTCGAGTCCCACGGGGCCCACTTATTCGCGTTTTAGGCGGTCAACGCTACTTGGGTGGCCAGCCAGGGTAGCGACTGCGTCAGCGCGGCGGTGGCCATCGGCCAGGTGTGCCCGCCGGGCACCGATACCGTCGTCGTCTTCATCCCAGCAGCCTGACAGGCGACCAGTACCGCCGCGGCATCTGCGCTCAACGGGTCGTCCTGGGCAGCTGCGATGAACGCCGAGGTCCGCGGGAACGACTTTGTGGACAAGATGGTCAGCGGATTGATGGCCAGAAACGCAGATTCATTACCCCCGAAAAGTTGATCAACGGTGTCGGACCGCGTTCCCAGAGTCGGCTCGGCCTGTCCCGCAATATCAACGAAGCTCGAATAGACATCCGGATGATTTACCGCCATCTGCAATGAGCAGGTGCCGCCGTAGGAGAATCCGCCGATCGCCCAGCTGCGATGATCGGGCAACACCTGCAGGTTCGCGCTGATCCAGGTCGGCAGGTCCTGGGAGAGGTAGGTATCCACTTTCGCTGCAGAGGTGTCAGCGCAAAGCGGATTGGCCAAGGGGCCACCCAGCGCATCGGCCATCACGACAATAGGCGCCAAGCCGCCGTGGGAGGTAGCAAATTGGTCCATCACCGCGGCCAGTCCCCCGGAATCAAGCCAGTCCCGATCAGAGCCCGGTTGGCCCGGGATCATCACCAGGACCGGCAGACTCGGACGGTTCTGCGTCAGGTAGGCCGGCGGCAAGTAGATCCACGCCGTCCTGGCGGCAAAGCCAGAGATTGTCCCCGGAATCTCGACCTCGCTGACTTGCCCGGCTGCCGGCATTCCGGCCGGCGGCGTCCAAGTGGCAGATACCGGACCGGTGGAGGGGGAAACAGAATCCAAAGTGCCGGCAGATGTTGCCATCGTCCCGGCCTGGTCGGATGACTGACCGGTGGCTGGTGTGGTTGAAGCAACTCCTGCGCTGGTCGCGGCGGACGGTTTCGTTGCCTGCCCCGAGCTTGTCGTAGCCACTTCCAGCGGCGGTAGTGCGGCCTGGTCCGGCAGTGGAAGGCCGAGCAGCGCACGCACTGTCGGAAACTCGCCGTAAGCAGCGTTGATCTGATTCAGACAGAGCAGCGCCACCAGCAGCGAAGCCGTCAGTGCCAGCATTCGCCGACTCCAGCCTTTTCGACGGAGTTGCGCGCCGGCCAGGACGAGCCCCAGAACCAACCCCCAGCTCAGCAGCACGATCTTGAGCGGTAACGCTTCGGGGAATGGTTTCCACACCACCTCCACGACGAAGTCCAGCACGCCGGCAAGTAGAGCCGACGTAACGATGGAAAGCGGAAGACCCCAGTTGATCCACCATTCATCGCGGCGAATCAATAAGACCACCGCCCCGAGCACACCCAGCACGAGGAGGGACGCGGGCAGCCAGCCCTGCAGCAGTGTGATGTCGGCAACGCCGCTCATAATTGTGTTCCTCGCTATGCCAAAGCCGCCTCGCCCCGGCCCGCGCCAGCAGGCCACGATCAGGTTGGCAGCCGGCAATGTGAACCCGGTGAGAACGCTGGTGGTGTTCGACGCGAAAATGCCCGGTCGCAGCGGCGGTACCGCAAAATGATCACATGAGAGCCGATTGCCCCCCGCCAGACCCCAGCAGCACCACGACCCAGGCGCTTCCCAGGCCTTGGGAACTCGAGGCGATGCAACGCGCCCTGACGCTGGCCGAACGTGGCGCGGCAACCGTTCTGCCCAATCCCATGGTGGGGTGCGTTCTGCTCTCCCCCACCGGCGAAATTGTTGGCGAGGGTTGGCACGAACAGGCCGGGCAAGCCCATGCGGAGGTCAATGCACTGAATGCAGCCAGGAGCGCTGCCCGCGGTGCAACAGCCGTGGTCACACTCGAGCCCTGCAACCATCAGGGCCGCACCGGCCCCTGCACGCAGGCGTTGATCGGCGCCGGTGTTTCTCGGGTCGTGATCGGTCAGCTGGACCCGAACCCGACGGCAGCCGGCGGTGTTGCGGAACTACGCGCGGCGGGGGTGCAGGTGTTGACCGGAGCACTCCAGGCCCAGGCCGCCGATCTCAACCGGGTCTGGCTGGCCGGCGTCGTCCATAAGCGCCCCTTTGTAACTTTTAAGGCTGGGACCTCCCTC
Organism: Mycobacteriales bacterium; assembly: GCA_038234115.1. Lineage (GTDB taxonomy): Bacteria > Actinomycetota > Actinomycetes > Mycobacteriales > Nakamurellaceae > Nakamurella. Next base: position 2,708 of record JBBSUU010000243.1, on the reverse strand, counting down.
GATGGCCGGATCGCCGCCCCCGATGGCACCAGCAAATGGATCACCTCGCCCGCTTCTCGGGCTGACGTACATCTGTTACGCGCTCGTGTCGACACCATGCTGGTGGGTATTGGCACAGTTTTGGCCGATGACCCGTTGCTGACGGTCCGAGATGCACTGGGCGCCCCCCTGACTCGGCAACCGCTACGCGTCATCGCCGACTCGGCCGGCCGAACGCCCGACACAGCAAGGGTTCTCAATGATCAGGCAGAATCCTGGGTGGCTACCGTCAACGACGTCGGTGCCGGCCCGGACGGCCGAATCAACCTGCCGAATCTATTGGACCTACTTTTTGCCCGCGGCAAGCGGCATGTGTTGCTGGAGGGCGGACCGCATCTGGCGGCGGCCTTCCTGGATGCCGGATTGATCGACGAAATTATTGTCTATCTGGCGCCCCTGACCCTCGGTGCCGGTAAGCCGGCATTTGAAGGAAGCTTGCTGGCAACCCTGGCCGATGCGCAGCGGTGGCAACTTCGGGACGTGACTCGATTCGCGGACGATGTTCGTCTGCGCTACGCGTCGGGAAGATAAAAGGAATCGCCTTCACATCGCCGAGGTAAAGAGTGAAGCAGGCCTCGGCGCTGGTGGGCGGCCGGGTGATTTACATGAACTCTCAAGTATCTTGGCTCTATACTCATCACATGTCCCAGGAACCGTGGCTCTCCGATGACCAGCAACTTCTCTGGCGGCAGTGGCTGGCCATCTCCCGTTTGCTGAATGATCGAATCGAGAAGGACCTGCAACGCGAGGGCGGAATGCCGCAGGCGTACTACCTGATCTTGGCCATGCTCTCCGAGGCACCAGACCGATCGTTGCGGATGAATCAGCTGGCTGATGTCGTGCGGGCCTCCCAGTCCCGAACCTCGCACGCCGTGTCCCGACTGGAGGAATACGGTTGGGTTCGGCGCGAAGCAACCCCGCAGGACGGCCGCGGCCAGACGGCCACCCTGACCGACGTCGGCTGGGAACGGCTCAATCAGGTAGCACCGGGACATGCAGAGACAGTGCGCAGCACCATGTTCGATGCCTTGGACTGCGCAGACCTTGCAGAACTGAGCCGCATCTACAGTAAGTTACTCGACCACATCGATCCCGGTGCCGCGTCCAGCGCCAATGCCCGGTCGGTGACTCACCGGGCCTGACCTGGGTCAGTGGCAATCTGCGGGGGCATACCGACCGGCCGATAGCCACCATCGCCCAACACCGACAGCGACCGCGATTGCGACCAGGACACCGCCCAGAGTTGCGATCGTGTAGAGCACCCGCCACAGCGGGCCGCCGACGATGAGTCCAATCAAGATGCCCACCGCGAGGGCCAATCCCGCACCGAACGACATCGCAATTCGCAACCGACGCATCCGAAGGCGCCTGTGAGCATCGAGCGTGAGCCTGGTCCGGGCCAATAGCCAGATGACGACCGCCACCAGGCCGAGTACGGACGAAAGTTCCTGCAGCACAGAATAAATCGGCTGCGTCCCGATCGTTTCCCGAAGCACTGAAAGGTGATTGGATCCCCAGCGATCCACGTGCGTGAAGGAATCCCACAGGACGTGCGTCAGGATTCCCATCGCCAGCGCTGCCACCGTACCGAACCCGGCCCGTGCCGGACTCAGGGTTGACATCGGTTTGGGCACATAGTGTTTGGCCAGCCATGCCGGCGATAGATCCGCGGCTGCGGGTGCGACGATGTACCGCCATACCGCCCACAGGACACCGGCCAGCACCAGGGTCACCGGCAGATAACGCAGATCGTGGGTAAGGGCATATCCGGGGAGGAAGGGGAGGAACAACGGGAGGTCCGGGGCCATGGCGCCGACGGCTACTGCGCTCGCCGGCAGCATCGGCGTACGGAAAACCAGTGCAACGACGGCGTGACTGGGGGTAAAAGGCACGCCCCCGAGGCTAACGGGACGGTCTGCGACGCCGGGTTTCGGACCAGGAAAGCCCGCCCAACCAGAAGATGAGTATCGAAGGTATCGGAAAGGCCCCGTCGCATAGAACGACAGGGCCTTCTCGAGAGCCGCTTAACGGAATCGAACCGTTGACATCTTCATTACGAGTGAAGTGCTCTACCGACTGAGCTAAAGCGGCAGCGCACATGAGTCTAGCCGCTGCGGTGCCCCGGTTCGAACCGCCTGCGGTGCCCCGCTTCGAACCGCCTGCGGTACCCCGGCCCCAACCGTCGGCGGCCGACCTAATGAGTGCGAGTGTTGTACGCCTTCCGCGCCCCACACACCGAGGCCTTGGAGCACACCTCACGGGAGCCATCCGAAGCCAGTTTGAGCACCACGGAATCGTCGAGCACATTATGGCCAACCACGATCCCCTCACCCGAGGGGGATTCGACGCGCTCACCGATGGCCGGCGCAGTGGTCTTGAATTCGTTGTACAGCGGGTGTTCGTATTTCAGGCAACACATCAATCGACCGCAGGCCCCGGAGATTCGCATCGGATTTGCCGGTAGGTCCTGATCACGGGCCATCGCCAGCGTGACGGGTTCGTAGTCCCGAAGGAACGTGGAGCAGCAGGTGTCCCGCCCGCAGGAGCCGATCGCCCCGGTGACCCGGACGGCGTCCCGGTCGGTGATCTGCCGCAGTTCGATCCGGGTGTGCAGGGTGGATGACAGGTCGCGGAGCAGGGAGCGAAAGTCCACCGTTTCCGGCGAGGAG
>JBBSUU010000242.1:0-5220 GCA_038234115.1 Mycobacteriales bacterium | reverse complement strand
TGGAACTGGGTAACGCCGTCCTGATGCTGGCCTCGCTCTCCTTTCTGGGATTAGGACCCCGTCCGCCCGCCCCGGAATGGGGCGCGATGATCGCCGCCGGCTCCACCGACCTCTCCCATTGGTGGGTCAGCATCTTCCCCGGACTCGCGATTCTCTCCCTGGTCCTGGCCTTCAACCTGCTGGGCGATACCGTCCGCGACCGGCTCGATCCGCGAAGCAGGCAAGGACGATGACCGACCTGCTGCTTGACATCAAGGACCTGACCGTCTCCCTCCCCGGCCGCAGCGGCGACGTGCCGATCATCCGCGGCGTCGATCTGCACATCGCGCCGGGTGAAATCGTCGGTATCGCCGGCGAAAGCGGCTCGGGCAAAAGCCTCACTGCCCAGACGTTATTGGGCCTGCTGCCCGAGGGCGCGAAAATCGGTGGCTCCATCACCTTCGCGGGCCGTGAACTCATCGGTAACGACGCCAAAGCCTGGCGCGCCGTCCGCGGCTCCGGCATCTCGATGGTCTTCCAAGATTCCAGCTCCGCGCTGCACCCGATGCTGACCGTCGGTTTGCAACTCACCGAACACATGCGCGCCGTCCTCGGCGTGGATCGGCGAGCGGCTCGGCTGCGCGCCATCGAATTGTTGGACCAGGTGCGGATTCCCCATCCGGAGAAGGCACTGAAGTCCTACCCCCATCAGTTCTCCGGCGGGATGCGGCAACGCATCGCCATCGCCATCGCATTGGCCTGCAAACCGAAACTGCTGATCGCCGACGAACCCACCACCGCCCTTGACGTCACAGTGCAGGCCGGCATTCTCGCGTTGCTGGATCAGCTGCGCCGCGATAACGACCTGGCGGTCCTGTTCATCACCCACGACCTCGGGGTGCTGTCCTCGCTCGCGCAACGCTCCTACGTGTTCTATGCCGGCCAGGTCATGGAAAGCGGTCCCACCGGTGAGGTGCTGACCTCACCCGACCACCCCTACACCTCGGCGCTGTTGAACGCTCGACCGCACGGACTGGGGCACACCGGCACCCTCCGCGCCATCAAGGGCATCCCGGTCGCCGCCGGCGCCGCGCCCGCCGGTTGCCCGTTCGCCCCGAGATGTGACTACGCGCAGGATATCTGCCACGACCGACCACCTCTGGTGATGACTACGCCCGGACGTTTGTTGGCCTGCGCCGTGGCGCCTGATCTGGGCGGGGAACGCTGATGCTGTCGATGGACAATGTGCGGTTGGATTACCGTTCCAGCTCCCGCGGCCTGGTCAAAGCCGTTGATGGGGTCAACTTGTCGGTCGAGGCGGGCGAAGTGGTCGGCCTGGTCGGCGAGTCCGGCTGCGGTAAGTCCTCGCTGGCCAGGGTGGCCGCCGGTCTCACCGCCCCCACCACCGGTGCGGTGACCTTCAATGGCGTCCCCGTCACCGCGCTCAAGTGGCGCCGCCGACCGGCCGCACAGACCCGACTGCAAATGGTCTTTCAGGACCCCTACGGTTCGCTGAACCCGCGACGCACGATCGAGTCCCAGCTCAGCGATGGAATCCCGGCGAACGTGACCTCCCGGCCGGCCCGGATCGCCGAGTTGCTGGAACGGGTCGGCATGCCCGCCGATGCCGGGACCAGGTTCCCGCATCAGTTCTCCGGCGGCCAACGGCAACGGCTCGCCATTGCCCGCGCCCTGGCCGCGGATCCGACGATGATCATCGCCGACGAACCGGTGACAGCCCTCGATGCCTCGGCTCAGGCCCAGGTGGTCTCGCTTCTGGTCGCGCTCGTCAAGGAACTGAATGTGGGAATGCTGTTCATCTCTCACGACCTGGCGCTGGTCCACGAGATCGCCGATCGCACCGCCGTGATGTACCTGGGGCGGATCGTGGAATCCGCCCCCACCCGGTACCTGATGGGGCAACCGGCGCACCCCTACTCGCAAGCTTTGATCGGCGCCATCCCGCAGATCTCCACAGCTCAACAACTGCCGACAGTCCTGCTCGGCGAGGTCCCGGACGCCGCCAATGCGCCCGCCGGCTGCCACTTCCGCCCCCGCTGCATTCACGCCACCGATCTATGCCTGACCGCGCCGGCGCTCCGGCCGGTGAATGGCGCCATGGTGGCCTGTCATCACGCCGAGCAGATTCGCGGGTTGTCTGACCCGGCACCAGCACTATCGACAGTTAAATTTCACGCACACAAGGAGGACAGCAAATGATGGGATCGGTGGCCAAGGTTCTGCTCGGCGCCCGGATCACCGATGCCACCCCGGCCGGCTCCCGCGACGACCACGGCATTTGGATCGGAATCGACGGCCGCATCGCCGGTGTCGGCCCGAGCGATGATGTGCTGGCCCAGGCGCGCGCTGATGATGCCGACATTTCGGTACTGGAAATGGATTCCGCAGTCGTCACGCCCGGCTTGATCAACATGCACGTACACCTGAGCCTGGGCTTGCCAGGTCCGTTGGCCGACTCGATTCAAGGCGCCAACCTTGCCGAGCTGGTGTTGCTGATGGCCGACTCCGGGCGGCAGACCTTGCGCTCGGGCGTCACCACCGCCCGGCTCGTCGGGGAGAGCCGCCTCGCGGACTTCGCGCTGCGCAAGGCCATCAATGCCGGTGCGGTGGACGGCCCACGGATCTTCACCGCCGGTCAAGCGTTGTGCTGCACCGGTGGCCATGGTCACGGCGCCGACGCGCAGGAGGCCGACGGAGCGGACGCCTTCCGCCGCGCCACCCGGGAGCAGATCCGGGCCGGCGCCGACCTGATCAAGGTCTGCGTCTCCGGCGGCATCGCCGGCGAACACGAACAGATCGACACCCCACAACTCACCGATGCCGAGATGGAAGCGGTGATCAGCACCGCCCACGACTGGAAGAAGCAGGTCACCGCGCACGCCGCCTCCAGCGAAACCATCGCGCGCGCCGTGCGTCTGGGTCTTAATGGCGTGGAGCACGGGTATCAGATGACCGCCGAGTTGACGGATCTGATGGCGGCGAAAGGTGTCTGGTACACCCCCACCATCACCGTCAGCCGCTGCCAGGAATTCTTCGAATTGAACAAGGTACCGACCTGGATGATGGACCGCGCGCTGTCCGCCGGCCCCGAACACTGGGCCAGTTTGCAACGCGCCATCGCGTCCGGGGTAAAGATTGTGATGGGCAGCGACATGCCGCCGTTCGCCCCTTACGACGAGACCACCGCCACCGTCCGGGAGATGGAATTCATGCAAGAAGCCGGAATGTCGGCTTTGGAGGTTTTCGCCTCGGCCACCACCTCGGCTACCCAATGGTTGGGCGCCACCCACGATGTCGGCACCCTGGAGGTCGGAATGCGGGCGGACCTGTTGGTGATGGATGCCGACCCCACCCTCGATATCTCGGCGCTGCGCGGGATCCGGGCGGTCCTCAAGGACGGCGCCGTCTACCGGGACGATCGACACCAACTGGCCGTGACCCGATGAACCCGGAGTCGCAGGACCCCACGACGGCTCCTGACCCCACACCGGCTGCGGTCACCGAGCTCTACAACATCCGGCTGGTGGTCGACCGTATCGAAGGTCGAAGTGTCTGCGGGATGAAGGTCGGCGACTACTGCGAGATCACCAACTCCAGCCAGCTGCGCATGCCCACCGGTGGTCATTTCTGTTTCTACGCTCTCGCCGCGGCACTGCCCTTGATCCCGGCCAAACAACGTCAACTACCGGCCGGCGATTGGCTCGAGCAGGACAGCGAGATCGCCTGCCCGGACCCGGAAGAGCGACTGATCATGCGCATCGAACGCAGCCAGGTTGTTCGGCACGCGAGTGGAGAATTGACATGACCAAGCCGCCCGCGACATTCACTATTGCCATCCAGACCGACAAATCCACCCAGGACTACCGCGACATCGGCCGCGCCGTCGAGGAATTTGGTTTCGACGGCGTATCGGCCTTCGGAGACCTCGGGTACCAGCCACCCATTCCGGCGTTATTGGCGGTGGCCGAAGCCACGCAGCACCTGCGGCTGGGAGTTGCCTGCCTGAATCCGTCGCTGCTGCACCCGGTTGAGATCGCCGGTCAGATCGCCGCCCTGGACGAAGCATCCGGCGGCCGGGCCTATCTGGGTCTGGCCCGCGGATCGTGGCTGGGTCAAATCGGTATTCCCACCAGCGGCGGTCTGCAGCGACTACGCGAATGCATCGAGGTCGTGCATTACCTGCTGGCCGGCCGGGATGACGGTTACCGCGGCACCCAGTTCACGATCGATCCCGGCTTCAAAATGCGATACCCCCTGCCCAGTAGGCCCATCGATATCCTGTTGGGCGTCTGGGGGCCGAAAGGCGCCGCGCTGGCAGCCGAACTGGCCGTCGAGGTGAAACTTGGTGGCTGCGCCAACCCGGACATGGTGCAACTGATGGGTTCCTGGCTCGAGGCCGAAACCCGCGCACGAGGAGGCGATCACCAAGTCGATGTCGTCGTCGGCGCGGTCACCGTCGTGGACGAGGACCGGGCCGCGGCCAGACACCGCGCCCGCACCGAAGTGGCGATGTATCTGGACGTGGTGGCGCCGCTGGACCGGACGGTCACACTACCGGCCGGGCTGCTTCCCGGCATGCGGGAGCGGTTGGCTGTCGGCGCGCACGAGGAGGCCGGACAACTCATTCCCGATGACGTGCTCGACCGGTTCTGTTTTTCCGGTACTCCGGATGATGTTGCGGCCCAGGCGATCGCCCTGGTCAAGGCCGGCGCCAGGCGGGTGGAATTCGGCACCCCGCACGGACTGACCGATCTTGGCGGTATCAATCTGCTGGGCTCGCAGGTGCTGCCGGCAGTGCGCAAATCGCTGATCGGGGTTTCGGTATGACGCACTTCGGGGTTTTCGGTATGACGCACTTCGTGGTTTTCGGTATGACGCAGTCCTGGGTTTCGGTATGACACAGTCCTGGGAGCTCACCGACCTATACCTGGCGGAGCTGGCCACAGTCGATCCAGAGGCGGCTGCGGTACTGGGCAAGCCGGCGGAAATTACGTTGCCCGACATCAGCCCGGACGGTCTGGCTGCCCGTCACCAGGTGGATGTGAGGGCGCTGGCTGCGATCGGTACGCCGACCGACCCGCTGGGGATCGCCCTGAAGGAGCGGCTCGGAGCCCAAACCGCTCTGTACAACTACGGTTTCACCACCACACTGCTGGCTCCCCTGGCCACTCCGATCCATCAACTCCGACAGGTCTTTGACGATTTGCCGCAGGATTCGGA
>JBBSUU010000241.1:0-5227 GCA_038234115.1 Mycobacteriales bacterium | reverse complement strand
GTCTCGATTCCCACCTTCCAGACGAAGCCCAATGCGATATAGCTCAGGAGTTCACCGCCGGTGATCTCACCGATGAAAGCCACCGTGCAGAACACAATGGTGTCGGCGGCCTCACCCACGATTGTCGAACCGAGCAGTCGGGCCCACAGCCGACGGTTACCGAAGCGTTGCTTCATCCTTACCAGCACATAGGCGTTCAGGAACTGGCCAACCAGGTAGCCGCACATACTGGCCAACACAATTCGCGGGAGGAAGCCCAGCACCGTGCTGAAGGCGTTTCCGACCTCTTCGTCCAGGGCTGGGGCGAAATCGACGAGGATAAAACTCAGCGAGGCAAGGATGGAAACACCGAAGCCGAGAAGGATCGTCCGGGTGGCGGCCTTGAGGCCATAGACCTCGGCCAGCACATCGCCGAGGATGTAGGTGAGCGGGAACAGGAGCGCGCCGCCGTCGGTGATGAAGTTACCGCCGAAGTCGATCAACTTGACGGCGCCGATATTGGAAATCAGAAGCAGGGCACAGAAGGCCACCGCCACGATGTCGTAGATACTCTTGCCACGGATCACAGCCGGTTCGATGAACGCGGGTTGTTGGTTTGTCACCTGGCAATCCAAGCAGGCCGCGGGCCCCGGACACCAATCGATAGACCTATGAAGCGTTGCGGACCGTTGCTCGTGCCCACAATCTGCGCAGAGTTGCCGCGCCAACCAGGGCGAAGCCGGCGCTGATCGGGTAGCCGGCGAGTCGTTCCATCCCACCTTCGCCCAGCCCGAAATCGTTCTTGGTCACCAATAGCAGCACCGCGGCCAGACCCACCGAGCCCAGGGTGATAAGTGTTGCTGCGGCAGCGCGATGCTTGCGCCAACTCCAGCCGATCACGATCAGCGCGAGGTTGCCACCGACGAAATAGACCCCGGCCCCGCCGGCGTGCAGCGGCGAACCGAGGTCCTCCGGAACCAGGCCCACCGTGATCACGCCGAGACCGGCCAACGCGGAAAGAATGCGGGCCCAGGTGTTTTCGGCCGTCAGGAGCGCTGAACCGAGGAGCATCCCGGCACCGGTCAACAGGAAAGAGGTGTTCATCACCGCGTACAGCGGTGAACACACATCCCGGCCGTCGTAGACACCGCAGGTACGGGCGCCGAGATCGCTGATGTAGTTGACCTTTCGACTGTACGGCAACTCCCACGCCTGCTGCGCCACTGTTTCCAGCACGAAGAACTGTGCGGTGGAAAACCATCCAAGAGCCCCAATTACTGCCTTGTTCATGCGGTGATCTGCCGTCCGTAGAAAGTCGTTTCGGTATCGCTGCCAACACTTATTTCGGTGAAACCCAACCGGCGGTAAAAATGTCCGGCCCGTTCATTGTCGGCTGACATCGCCAGATGGACGGCCGGCACACCGCCCGCGCGCAACGCCTCGAGGAACACTTCCATCAGCGTGCGACCCAGCCCGTTTCCCTGCGTCTGCGGTAGCAGGTCGATATGCAGATGAGCGGGGTAGCCGGATAATTCGGGGTGCATCATGCGATCCGGGTCATGGTGCGCGGCCAACAGATTCCGGGTCGACACCGTTGTGGCGTCGCCGATCGCAGTTTGACACTGCGGAATCCAGACCCGGCCGTACCAGTCAACGAACCCGGCAGTGTCAGCAGTGCCCAGGATGTACCCCAGCACCCGGTCACCGTTGTCGACCACAAAGGCCAACTCCGGTTCCCGCTGGAGGTAGGGGTCGGCATAGACCATTGGCAGCAGTCGGTCCTCGTCGTAGATGCCGGTCGCATCCGCGCCGCCGTTCCCCGTCCGCACACACACGTCCAGAACGTCGGTGCGGTCCGCAGGCAGATAGGGGCGGACAGTCAGCATGTCGCGAGCCTACCGGTGCCGCCGCTTGATCAAGGCGATGCTCGCAGGCTGGCATGCTTGGCAGCTATGAGTGCAACATTGGTGGTCAAGCACCTTGAAGCCGGCTTCGGCGCCAAAACCCTCTTCACCGATTTGAACTTGGTGCTCGCTCCGGGTGATGTGATTGGTCTGGTGGGTGCCAACGGTGCCGGTAAGTCCACCCTGCTCAAACTTTTGGCCGGCCGGGAGAAACCGCTCGCCGGCTCGGTGACGTTGGCGCCGGCCGATGCGATCGTCGGCTGGTTACCTCAGGAGGTCGAAAGATACACCGGGGAAACCATTTTCGCCCATCTTTCCCGCCGCACGGGTGTTGCCGCCGCCCAAGCCGACCTCGATCGGGCCACCGCAGCTTTCGCCGATACTCGCCAAGCCGGCGCTGCCGTGGAAGAGGCCTACTCGACGGCCTTCGACAGATGGTTGGCCATCGGCGCCGCGGATCTGGAGGAGCGACTTGGGCAGGCGTTGGCCGAAGTCGGGTTGGAAGTGGACCCGGCCACCCAGATGACCACGTTGTCCGGGGGGCAGGCTGCTCGGGTCGGGCTGGCGGCGTTGCTGTTATCCCGTTTCGACATCCTGTTGCTCGATGAGCCGACCAATGATCTTGATCTGGAAGGCCTGGCGAGGTTGGAACGATTCGTTCACGACCAACGCACCGGCATTGTTCTCGTCTCCCACGACCGAGAATTTCTGGCCCGCTGCGTAAATTCCGTTGTTGAGCTCGATCTCGCGCAGCAGAAGGTGGGTGTCTACGGGGGTGGCTATGACGCCTTCCTGGCCGAACGGGAGCTTGCCAAGCAGCATGCACGCGAGCAGTACGAGGAGTACAGCGACAAACGCGCCACCCTGCTGAGCAGGGTGCAGACCCAAAAGACCTGGATGGACAAGGGTTTGCGGGCTCAAGCGGCCAACAAATCACCGGACAACGACAAGATCGGCCGATCCAAAAGGATCGAGCAAACGGAGAAGCAGGCGTCGAAAGTCAGCCAGACCGAACGGTTGCTGGAACGAATGGCCGAGGTCGAAGAACCTCGCAAAGAGTGGCAGCTCAAACTCGAAATCGCCAAGGCCGCACGCTCCGGGACTGTCGTGGCAACCTTGCGCGATGCCGTCGTGCAGCGTGCGGCCTTCGCGCTGGGTCCGATCAATGTCCAAGTTGATGCCGGTGATCGGATCGGCATCACCGGACCCAACGGAAGCGGCAAAACTACCCTGCTGGCAGCACTTCTCGGGCGGCTGCCGTTGACCTCGGGGCAGCGCAGCCTGGGTAGCTCGGTGGCCATCGGGGAGGTCGATCAGGCGCGCACGCTACTGACCAGCGGACAGAATTTACTGGAGGCCTTTGCGGCGCAGATTCCAGACTGGCCGGCTGGTGAGGTCCGGACGCTGTTGGCCAAATTCGGGCTCCGGGCCGAACATGTCCTGCGGCCGACCGTGCTGCTCTCCCCCGGCGAACGCACTCGATCTGTCCTGGCCCTACTGCAAGCGCGCGGGGTGAATGTGTTGGTGTTGGACGAACCCACCAATCACCTGGATCTCCCGGCCATCGAACAGCTCGAGGAGGCGCTGGAAAGCTACGAGGGCACCTTGCTGCTGGTCACCCACGATCGCCGGATGCTGGATGCGGTAAGCCTGAGCCGCCGCTGGGACCTGTCCGCCGGCGACCTACGCGAACTGTAGTTTCGCAGTTGGTTGCGGAGCCCCACCGCCGGCTGAAACCCGCAGTGCGGCAATGCAAAAGCGGCAGCCCGGAAAAATATCCGGTGCTGCCGCCTGACTGGCGTGAAAACTACTTGGAAATTGCCGACTTTGACCCGGCGACCTTGGACTCACGGTCAAAGACCGGCACATCGCCGACGATCGGGTTGGTCCGACGTGACGGTGCCATGTACTTGGTCACGAGGTTGACGAAGGTCGCCAACCGGTTGCGGTTGCCGAGCAGGGTGGCGATATGCACGTACAGCCAGACCAGCCAGGCCAGGGTGCCGGTCAGCTGGATCGATTTGCCGAAAGGCAGCGCAATATCGGCAATGGCGGCCCGCCGGCCGACAGTGGCCATGGTGCCCTTGTCCTTGTACTTGAACGTAGCGGTGGGACGACCGGTAATCAGGGCAGCAATATTCTTGCCGGCCTGAACCCCTTCCTGAAGGGCAGGCTGGGCCAATTGCGGTAGGGCATCCGGGCCGATGGCGATGTCGCCGGCAGCAAAGATATTTGAGTGTCCGGTTACCCGCAGGTCGGCGTCCACGGTGATCCGTCCACCACGACCCTGCGGCAGACCCCAGTTCGCCACGGACTTGGGGGCAGTGACACCGGTGGCCCACACAACCACCTTCGCCGGCAGGAACTCGCCGTCGCCGAGGGTGACACCCTCCGGGCTTACCGACTTGACCGACGTTTCCAGGCGCAGTTCCACGCCGCGTTCGCGAAGTTCCTTCTCGGCGTAGTCGCGCAGGTGCTCTTTGAAGGGGGGCAGCACGGTCTTACCCATTTCGACCAACACGATGTGGGTCCGGCGCGGGTCCAGCTCGGGGTAGACAACAGACATCGCGTCATTACGCATCTCGGCCAGGGCACCGGCAGTTTCCACACCGGTGGCGCCGGCGCCGACCACGACCATGGTCAACTCCGGTGCGTTCCGACCGTCGTTGGAAGCGGCGGCGTGCTCGAGCTGGGTGAAGATCCGGTCGCGCAGGGTCAGAGCCTGGGCTCGCGAGTAGATCGCCAGCGTGTTCTCTTCGGCCCCGGGGGTGCCGAAGTAATTGGTGGTGACTCCGGTGCCGACGATCAAGTAGTCGTAGTCCAGGTCGCCGCCGTCGGTGAAGGACACGATCTGATTGGCCGAATCGATGGTTTCGACCTCGCCATGGCGGAAGGACAGGTTCATCTGTCCCATTCGTGCCGCGCGCAGGAAGAAGGTGACATCGCCGGCATTCAGGCCGGCGGTGGCCACCTGGTAGAGCAGCGGCTGGAACGTGTTGTACGTGCGCTGGTCGACCAACGTCACGTCGACGTCGGCCTTACGGAGTGCTTTTGCTGCTCCGAGCCCGGCAAAGCCGCCTCCGAGGATGACGATATGGGGACGACGGCGCGCCGAGGCGACCGTGCGTGCTGGTCTGGTTTCAGAACTCATTGAGCTTCCTCGCGGTGAGCGGAGATTAACAGCGTGAACATACCTAAACTATGGCTTTCGGCCCCCTGATAGGAAACCAAAACCCCAAAAAATCGACCAAAAACCAAACTTTGTGAAGAGATTCACAAGCTAGCGATGTCCGACGTGACCGCAGTCACTGAATCGGTACCGTTGGCGCTGGTCCCAACCTTAC